>JABLXW010000020.1 GCA_013177945.1 Bacillota bacterium | reverse complement strand
TCTACTGATCGGGCTTGAAAACACCAGGTGCTACCGACCTCTCGTCGCCAGCCGCAATAAGGATGGTTCGACACGAACCCATTTTCATCCTCTGTTGGTGTCGCTAAAAAGCGGCATGGGGGTCTACGAGGGATTGAAACAAAGGCAGAGGGCGCAAGAAAAATACAGGAGACGGGTTTCCAGCCTACCTACGAGGGATTGAAACCAAAGCCTCAACATCATGCTTCGCAAACACTGGGGACGGTTTCCAGCCTACCTACGAGGGATTGAAACTGTATTCGTTTCTATGGTCGTTGTCTTGGTTGCTATGTTTCCAGCCTACCTACGAGGGATTGAAACTGAGCAGGCGAAGAAGCTAATCCTAGAAACCAAGTAGTTTCCAGCCTACCTACGAGGGATTGAAACTTGTCTCCATTGTCTTTCTTTCTGATTTTTGTCTTTGTTTCCAGCCTACCTACGAGGGATTGAAACCTGAAACCATCCTGGCACGCAGGGAAGAGATTGAGGGTTTCCAGCCTACCTACGAGGGATTGAAACAATTTCAAAACCTTTCTCCAGCGCCCGGATAAACTCATGTTTCCAGCCTACCTACGAGGGATTGAAACCTAGGGACGAGTTCACCGACACGTCGGACGAATTCCGTTTCCAGCCTACCTACGAGGGATTGAAACGGTCACTCTTTTGCTTGAACCACTGGGCTACCAGGAGTTTCCAGCCTACCTACGAGGGATTGAAACGTTATTACAAGATAAAAGCCAACCGTAGCGCAAAGGGTTTCCAGCCTACCTACGAGGGATTGAAACATAACTTCTATGAATCTCAGATTAACAAAATCGCCCGTTTCCAGCCTACCTACGAGGGATTGAAACGAGTTTGTGGAGTGCTTGATGGGCTTTCCGATTGGCGTTTCCAGCCTACCTACGAGGGATTGAAACGTTGGCTTTACGATTGCAGAATAGGCAAAACAAAAAAGTTTCCAGCCTACCTACGAGGGATTGAAACACGTAACGTCTTCAGCGCAGCATACAATTGCGCTGGGTTTCCAGCCTACCTACGAGGGATTGAAACTCAGACGGCTTACTAAGTCCTCATAGACTTCCCGGAGTTTCCAGCCTACCTACGAGGGATTGAAACCCTTCGAGGAGTTTGATCTGAAGATCTTGCAAATCAAAGTTTCCAGCCTACCTACGAGGGATTGAAACCCTTCGAGGAGTTTGATCTGAAGATCTTGCAAATCAAAGTTTCCAGCCTACCTACGAGGGATTGAAACGCATATGAAACTGTCCTCAACCCCTGAGTAAACCTTCGTTTCCAGCCTACCTACGAGGGATTGAAACTACGTTAGCAATTTGCTTTTCTAGGTCTGCCTTTGTGTTTCCAGCCTACCTACGAGGGATTGAAACACAACCATAAATTACATTGCCTGAACCATCATACCAGTTTCCAGCCTACCTACGAGGGATTGAAACCAACTACGGGCAGGAGTTTGAAGAGTTGATCGGGCGGTTTCCAGCCTACCTACGAGGGATTGAAACTGGGGTGGTGGATGCCGCTGCGAAGGACCTCAAACGGGTTTCCAGCCTACCTACGAGGGATTGAAACTCCTTGTGGGGAGGTGAATATATGTGCGATATTTTGGTTTCCAGCCTACCTACGAGGGATTGAAACTTTCTTCAGGGGGGGAAAAACCCCCTTCATCGGTCGGTTTCCAGCCTACCTACGAGGGATTGAAACTGTTTTCCTGTATGCCGATTACTTCTACGAATCTCAGTTTCCAGCCTACCTACGAGGGATTGAAACCTGAAAATTTTAACGCTTTTTGGGAGCATATTTAATGTTTCCAGCCTACCTACGAGGGATTGAAACATAAGGATTATATTGAACAGGCTTTCATGGGGACGCGTTTCCAGCCTACCTACGAGGGATTGAAACTTACAAAGGACGGGTGTTTGATATTCAGGCAGTTATGTTTCCAGCCTACCTACGAGGGATTGAAACGAAGACTGGAAAGAATTGCCTTCTCTTCCCTCTTCTCGTTTCCAGCCTACCTACGAGGGATTGAAACTTGAAATATTTAATTCTTTTGAGTCGTTGAGGCTTTGTTTCCAGCCTACCTACGAGGGATTGAAACTTAAGTTGAGAGTTACAATAGGGAAGCGGTAAACGGGTTTCCAGCCTACCTACGAGGGATTGAAACATCTTCTTTATAACTATAAGGATTTGCTAATTCACTGTTTCCAGCCTACCTACGAGGGATTGAAACATTACAGCTCATGCATTCATACATTTTACCAATCTTGTTTCCAGCCTACCTACGAGGGATTGAAACGACAGGATTCCCACAGTCCAGTTCCACCATTCCGAGTTTCCAGCCTACCTACGAGGGATTGAAACGATGGTACTGTTTTTGACATCATTGACTGTGATTGCGTTTCCAGCCTACCTACGAGGGATTGAAACACGGGGAGATAAACTGGAGCGGCTTCTGGACTTCGGGTTTCCAGCCTACCTACGAGGGATTGAAACCACAGCTTCTGCAGCGTTAAAACAGTTCGTCAAACTGTTTCCAGCCTACCTACGAGGGATTGAAACCGAGACTAACTCAAGCAGCTCGTCGGGCGGGACGCCCTGGTTTCCAGCCTACCTACGAGGGATTGAAACCCTGTTCGCGCCAACCCGCAGCCATGCAGCCAACTGGTTTCCAGCCTACCTACGAGGGATTGAAACGTAGTCTTCCTGGCGGGAATGGTCCAGGGGCTTCTTGTTTCCAGCCTACCTACGAGGGATTGAAACCCGAAGGCAAGGAGTTTCAATACTTCGGACAACTGCGTTTCCAGCCTACCTACGAGGGATTGAAACGTTTCGGATAGGCTTACGATGTTTTCAGGGCTTCACGTTTCCAGCCTACCTACGAGGGATTGAAACCACGTGGATATTCATTCACTCCGCCTCCTTTGGAGTGTTTCCAGCCTACCTACGAGGGATTGAAACTCGAATTCAAACTCCTTTTCTTCTTTCTTAAACTCGTTTCCAGCCTACCTACGAGGGATTGAAACGCAACTGGTCATTGTCTGCCAGGAGTTTATTCAATTGTTTCCAGCCTACCTACGAGGGATTGAAACCTGGACGCCATCGAAGATGTAACTCTCAGGATAAGCGTTTCCAGCCTACCTACGAGGGATTGAAACATATAATCCAGCACCTTTGCCAGTCCCAACTTAGTCAGTTTCCAGCCTACCTACGAGGGATTGAAACTTTCTCAGGGATGCCTGCTTTAACTATTTTGTATTCAGTTTCCAGCCTACCTACGAGGGATTGAAACCGTGGAAACTCTGCGCGGTCTAGGTGTAGATCCGTGTTTCCAGCCTACCTACGAGGGATTGAAACTCATGATCAGAACTCCGGCCCGCCTTCGGGCGCGGGTTTCCAGCCTACCTACGAGGGATTGAAACAAGATGAAGAGCTGGCAGAAGAGATGGCCAAAAATGGTTTCCAGCCTACCTACGAGGGATTGAAACTTGATAATCCAGCGTTTCACCTCTCCGATTACCATTGTTTCCAGCCTACCTACGAGGGATTGAAACAGCTGGACGCGTGCATTAAGCGTTCGGAACAGCTATTGTTTCCAGCCTACCTACGAGGGATTGAAACGCCAGGGTGGTGGTGGTCTCTAGTGCAGTGTGGGGAGTTTCCAGCCTACCTACGAGGGATTGAAACTTGCCGCTTCCTCTAGGGCACGGGCCATCTCGCGTAGTTTCCAGCCTACCTACGAGGGATTGAAACTCGAGAGCACCGTCGAGGGCAGTAGGCGCACGTTGTGTTTCCAGCCTACCTACGAGGGATTGAAACGCTTCGACAGGGGTACCCAAAAAAAGCTCCTCGAACGTTTCCAGCCTACCTACGAGGGATTGAAACGGTTTTTTCATTCAATTGTTGCTAACAGCTTACTTTGGTTTCCAGCCTACCTACGAGGGATTGAAACGGTTTTTCCAGGAAAGGAGGGAGAAAGATGTTTATGTTTCCAGCCTACCTACGAGGGATTGAAACATTCCGGGCGCCTCTAGCGCCAGCCTTGCCTGCTTGTTTCCAGCCTACCTACGAGGGATTGAAACTTGAGTGCTTCTGGGGAAGGTGCTAACAGCTTCTCCGTTTCCAGCCTACCTACGAGGGATTGAAACAGTAGAGCCGCTGTTCGCGTTGGTGATGCACTTTCCCGTTTCCAGCCTACCTACGAGGGATTGAAACTCCCTCCTCGATGTTGTCTCCCACTACCTGGTAGACGTTTCCAGCCTACCTACGAGGGATTGAAACGGTTGCTATAGAGCTGAGTCATTATTTCTCCCTCCTGTTTCCAGCCTACCTACGAGGGATTGAAACCCAGGCTCTCAAGGTGCTCAGCAGAGTATACGGACGGTTTCCAGCCTACCTACGAGGGATTGAAACTATTGTTTTAATGAACTAGATAAAGCAGCTGCTTTAGTTTCCAGCCTACCTACGAGGGATTGAAACCCATACGAAATATGTTGCAAGGATCAAATAAAAATAAGTTTCCAGCCTACCTACGAGGGATTGAAACATTACATCAGCAAGGACAATGCCGCCAATGAGTCCAGGTTTCCAGCCTACCTACGAGGGATTGAAACACAACTAATTTAGTTATACAAGTTGTTATAAAAATGTTTCCAGCCTACCTACGAGGGATTGAAACGCTTCAGGGTACTGCCTGGTGGTAAGGCTTCTATTGGTTTCCAGCCTACCTACGAGGGATTGAAACCTCTTTTTTATGATAAAACGCGCCTGTTTTTCTGACGTTTCCAGCCTACCTACGAGGGATTGAAACGGAAATTTTTCGCCAAGAAGTGCGGCTACAAACCCGTTTCCAGCCTACCTACGAGGGATTGAAACTACGCAGCTGCGGCTCCACCCAAAGCAAATTTGTTAGTTTCCAGCCTACCTACGAGGGATTGAAACTGGAGCGGTTCCACACCCCTACCTCGCGGGCAAGGGGTTTCCAGCCTACCTACGAGGGATTGAAACCTAGCAACGTAACTATGCCACCCACAGCGGGGAGGCGTTTCCAGCCTACCTACGAGGGATTGAAACGAAGGAGTCAAAGAGGGTAAGAGAGTGTAACTTTGGTTTCCAGCCTACCTACGAGGGATTGAAACCGCTCTCTTCAAGGAAAGGCCGGAATTGGTTATGCGTTTCCAGCCTACCTACGAGGGATTGAAACATGACCATGAGAAGGGCTAAGTGCAAGGTAGAAGTGGTTTCCAGCCTACCTACGAGGGATTGAAACACGAGCTGCCCGACGGTATTCGAACGGTGGTAAATGTTTCCAGCCTACCTACGAGGGATTGAAACCTTGGGTTAAGCTGCGTTCCCTTTCTTCCTGCTCCACGTTTCCAGCCTACCTACGAGGGATTGAAACCTTCAGGAAGCGCCTTGTCCACCTCGAATGTGGATGGTTTCCAGCCTACCTACGAGGGATTGAAACATTTCTTCGGCGGCAGGGAAATTCACGGCTTGAAGGGTTTCCAGCCTACCTACGAGGGATTGAAACCTCCACCTTCGCGGCTTCATCAGAGACGGTCCAGGAGTTTCCAGCCTACCTACGAGGGATTGAAACGGTGTCTAGCGACACCATCACCTTGACTCCGAAAGAGTTTCCAGCCTACCTACGAGGGATTGAAACCCGTGTCTCCCCTCCGTCTTCTTTTTGTTTTCAGGAGTTTCCAGCCTACCTACGAGGGATTGAAACCGTCGCACCAAAGAATTACTCAACCTGCCGCCGCTCAGTTTCCAGCCTACCTACGAGGGATTGAAACTCCCTGGTCTTTGTCGTTTTTAACCGCCTGATTCTCTGGTTTCCAGCCTACCTACGAGGGATTGAAACCATTTATTATTATTTTCTTGTTGTGTCTTCAATTGCGTTTCCAGCCTACCTACGAGGGATTGAAACCGTGAGGAGGTACTGCATAATTTCCACCCAATCATGGTGTTTCCAGCCTACCTACGAGGGATTGAAACCAAAAAGCAGGGGAAGCAGGTGCAAAAAGAACAGGTTTCCAGCCTACCTACGAGGGATTGAAACGCATGGAAAAGTCGGTCACATCGTCGGGCGCGTCCAGTTTCCAGCCTACCTACGAGGGATTGAAACTTGTAGAGCCTTTGTGTTTGTCCAAAGACCCTACAAGTTTCCAGCCTACCTACGAGGGATTGAAACATTAGTTTTGAGGAAGCATGTGAATTTATCCGACTGGTTTCCAGCCTACCTACGAGGGATTGAAACCTTTAAAAGGCGTTTGAAGTTTTTTGGAAAAATGGGTTTCCAGCCTACCTGCGAGGGATTGAAACCCGCTCTGGCGCCGGAAGCCCTGTACGCTCCGGATGCTGAAAGGTTCCGCCGCCATTTGGCGCTCATCAAGTACTGTGTTGAAAAGGAACTCATCAACCAGGCTGTCCTTCTGGGGCGTGAGTGGCTGATCAGTTGTTCGGCCTGGCAGGTGGAAGAGGAAAGATGGCGCAACCGCGACGTGCACGAGAGGAAGCTGGTATTCGCGGCTGAACCGGGCAATGCGCCGGCGGGCGGCCGTAGAGGATGCCGCCGTTGGCCGTGCTGCGTGGTCAGAAGGCGATGAGAGCGGACGGGAAGCCCAGAACGGGACCGGTGTTCTACCTTGGTACGACAACCTGTCGCAGGCGCACGAGGTGGCGGAGCTATTGTGGTCGGTGACCAGTCTGCGCAATGACGCACCCTGTTGTGCGATGAACGACAACCCGGCTCACCCGCAAGCATCCGCGAGAGGAAAAACAGTTGGTGCGGAGTCTGGACGGGTTGCTTACAGTTAGTATTCTTACTTGTGCATAAGGGGGGTCTGTCTTTGCGTGCCATGATTGCCCTCGTCAGCGAGCAACGCATGCAAAACGTCATTCCCTGCTACCAGGCTGGTGCCGCCTATGCCGAGGTACACCTGGTACGCTCGCTTCAGGCCGACGACCCTGGCTTGCCCCACGCCAGAGCCCGGCTGGACACCATCGGGGTGCTGGAGCAGGTGACCCCGGAAAATGAACGGCACGCGCAACTTTCTTGTAAAGGGGGTACGATCAGTGAGTGACAGCGTGAACAGCGGGAGGGGCGGAACATCGCGGGTTTTCCGGATCCTGCTTTCAGCAGGACTCATCTTGGCCCTTGCGGTCGGTTTTGTCGGTGGTATCCGCTTTGAACAGCGTGTTCTGAGTGCAATGCAAACCCCGCAGGCGCAGTCTACTAACAAACGGGACGCCGCGAAGAAGCCGGCGGAACCGGACCAGACGAGACAGTCCGCGGTAAGATCGACCTGACGCGCGTATACGCTCCGCGCTTCCAAAAACAGTAGCCTCAATGTGCTGGTTGTTGGCATCAAAAAGACTGGCACACTGGGCCTTCCTACATTTTCCCAGCAAGCTGGTCTCTGGTGGGGAAAGGCGAACTCTGCCCTTATTGTTACGCACCGGCGCTTGACGTGGATCTTTACTGTCCCGGCTGCGGTCGCAAGTCACCCCTGGCGCGGCTCTGCCCGGCCTGCGAGAATCCTGCGACACTAGAGGATCGGTTTTGCTACCACTGTGATCACAACCTGAGGGTGGCCAACAATAGCAACTAGACAGCAGCAAACAGCTTCAGAGGAGGAAAATCAGTATGCCAGGGTGAGCGATGTGACACCGTCGACCTTCCCGGGGTAAGTTTCCAGCCTACCTACGAGGGATTGAAGCAAAATACTTTTGCCCCCCAGCCCTAATTGGGGGTAGATTGTTTCTTGCGCCAAAACCATGTCGTAATGTGGTGTTACTATAACAGAAAGGGAGGGATGTAAGTGGGTAAGGTGAGTAATATGTTAAATCCAATGACAGGAAAACCCTTTGCGTGGGATGAACACTATTCAGCTACTGACACAATTCTTACTTTTGGTATAGAAAGTAACTTCGGTACCCAGATTCGCAATATTGCCGCAAAGCTTAATATTAAAGTACATGAATGCAGTATTATTGAGGACCTGATAGCAATACCAGCATTTATGGCAATTGTAAATCCTCAGAAAATCACACGAGAAGACGCGGCACTTCTTTTTGAGTTGTGGCAGGAACACGACTCAAGCGAGTTCAAAGTTATATTTGTAGAGAAGCCATGTTCACACTGGCCATCGCCGCTGCCTTCGTGTGTAAAAGTTGATTCTGGATTGTTTGCAGACTCTCATAAGTTAAGGTTGAGCATCCTTAGACAGAAAACGTCTGCAAATCGCCAGGAACATATTGCCAGGCAGTGCGAAGAACGGATCTCCCGTATCCTGATGATACTGAAAAGGCTTCAAAAAGGGCCTGTTAAGACCAGGGAATTAGCAAAAGAGTTTAATGTCTCTATACGCACGGTCCAGCGTGACATAAGAATTCTGGAACGCATCGGCGAGCCAATCGGCTATGATGAGCGAGAGAAGGCTTTTTTCCTTTTAACTAGGGAAAGCTTATGGGAATAAAGCTCAAAATAGGTTCAGCCGAAGGGGGTTCCAAAGATGGATGAGGAAAGGAAAAAGAAGTTACTCGAAAAGTGGGCTAAAGTTGATCCATCTGAGATACGAATAGTATCTCCTTTTGGTCCCGATGAACCATTAGAAACATTTTTGTCTGCTGTCTTTGGTATTAAACGCATGCCGGTAATCAACACGGATGCGAAAGGCAAAAAACATGTCCTCCGTGTATTGAAAAAATTCGCCAACGACCAGGGACTGGAATTCAGAATTTTTAATGCAAAAGGGGCAAATGTTGAAGATATCAGAGGAGAGATAGAAATAGTGTGGGAAAAGGGAATGCCTTATCATCAACGCAATAAGCCTGCCTACTGGCCGAAAAGCCAGAGGATGATTGTGGTAGAAGGCGTCAATCAAGAAACGGATGAAGAAGTATTACGAGCGTTTCTATATGTGGCGTGCATGCCTTACGGTGAGGGAAGCTTAAATCCGGAACAACTGCCTTACGGCTCTGGCTTTGTCTTTCTGGCATACAACGATTTCCCGGTTCAGCGTTGTGCTTCAATAACTGCATATTTCAGGAATGAATACACAAGCATTGCCTGGCCCCCGGCTCCCTATACGAAAGAGCGAGTGATTTATGAAACGAAAGTGGCTATGCAAAATATCGAGCAGCTGTACCAGCAGCCGTTTATTAACTGGAGAGGGAAAACAAGGGATCCGAGCCGGCAGTTATATACAGAAGTGATTGCAGAAGAACTCTTACAAGCAAACATAGCAAAAGAACTGGAGAAATTACCATGTATTCAAAGAAAGAAGGGCTACCGCGTAGAAACGCACGACGGCACTATTGAGCGGCAGACGAACCGGGAAGAAGAGATTGTAGCGAAAAAAATTTTTGATTATTCCAAGCAGGGCAATAACCTTGGCGACCTGGGCGAGGTCTTTGATTACCAGGTGCCTCTTAAGAACACCCAGGACGATAAGGCTGGCAAGATTGATCTGGTGTCATTCGACCGAAATACTAATACAGCATGGCTGGTAGAGTTAAAAAAAGGAAGCAGCGACACACTGTTGCGCTGTATGCTGGAGATTGCAACGTATTATCAACTGCTTGATAAAGACTTGTTTATTGAGTCGTATAGGGATGGGTTTGGCAACCTCGGCGCCGACTGCATTTGCAAGGCAGTGCTTGTATATAAGGAGCAATCACAGCATAAGGAAATAAAAGAAATAATAGCCGGGAAACGCCCCAATCTTAAGCGGCTGGCTGATGCGCTAAAGATTATTTTCTTTTTGATTGAAGAGGAAGGGCCTGCTTTCACTGTTGAAAGGGTAATGGTATGAGAATCAAAATCCATCGAGGAGCACACGAGATCGGCGGTTCCTGCGTTGAACTGCAGAGTGGGGATACCCGCATTGTTGTAGATTTAGGCCTGCCTTTGGTGAAAAAAGGTGATGCTCGCTTTGACAGCGGCAAGCTGCACTTGCAAACGGGAGTCGAACTGGTAAGCAGGGGTGTTCTGCCTGACATTAAAGGTTTATACACTTGGGATACAGAGTGCAGGCGAATCGATGCGTTATTCCTGTCTCACGCTCATATGGATCACTATGGGCTTGTGAACTTTGTTTCTCCTGACGTGCCGGTATTTAGCGGAGAAGCCACCCGGCGCTTAATGGATATTGCTATGCTGTTTTGCCCTTTTGAGCGAGCTGGAGGCAAGCAATTCACTTTTGCCAACCGCGTCCCGGTGCAAGTCGGTGGGTTCAGAATTACGCCCTTCCTGGTGGACCATTCGGCATTCGATGCTTACGCGTTCCTGATAGAGGCACAAGGCAAGAGCGTTTTTTATTCCGGGGACTTTCGCGAGCATGGACGAAAAACCAGCACACTGCAGGCCCTTATTAGAGCACTTTCAGGTAAACCTGTAGATGTTATGCTTCTTGAGGGGACGACGTTTGGACGCCCTGAGGAAAAGATTGTTACAGAAAAAGATTTAGAGGACAGTCTTATAAAGGTAATTGGCAGCGGAAATGGTATTTGCCTTGCTTGTTCTGCAGGGCAGAATATTGACCGACTGGTTACTTTTTATCGTGCTGCGCTTCGCTGTGAGAAAATTTTTGTTATTGATGTTTATACTGCCATTGTGCTAGACGCCTTGCGCGATTTTGCGCGCCTTCCTTGTCCATCAGAGCAATATTCGAAGCTGCGGGTGTTTTTTCCGTACTGGCTGTGTAAACGGTTGGGTGATTTAGGGCATACTGACATGCTTTATCGTTTTAAGAGGTTTAAGATTAGCCGCAGAGAAGTGAGTGAGCAGCAAAACAGGTTATTGATGCTGGTTCGCCCTTCGATGGTTAGCGATCTAAAGAAAATAAATTTTTCTGGCGGGAACTTCATTTACTCAATGTGGCTTGGGTATCAGAATGAACCTGATATGGCATGTCTGCTTAATTTTGTCAGAGAGAGGGATATGAAATATCACTATGTTCATACGAGCGGGCATGCAACTTTGCAAACCTTAAAGAAATTGGTTGAAGCCTTACGACCAAGAGAAGTTATCCCTTTTCATATTACCCTGAAAAATACCAGTTGTTAGGAGTAAAAGTAAGATATCTGAAAGACGGAGATACATATTGGCTGAATTAAAACCTACTTACCGCTTGGGCTGAAAAGTTGCACCTCACCGGTCATGGTATTGGTGCGTTTCAAAAGCGGTCCGAACTCGCTGGTGATAAATTCTTCCTTCCGGTTGTTAATGAACATTTGACAAACCTTCTTGGCAATTTTTGGTTAGACTGCTTTAATGGTAATCAGGAAACCGATCTTGAGGGAAAATCAAGATTAGTTCGTTGAAACGAGACAAGAGAAAGGGCAAGGGAACTCTATGCGCGCGTTTCCAGCCTGCCTACGAGGGATTGAAACAACACATCATATGTGCCGTCATTATTCTTATAAACAAGTTTCCAGCCTACCTACGAGGGATTGAAACCCCGCACGGTGGGATGCCGGCAGGGGCTGGCTTCCTTGTTTCCAGCCTACCTACGAGGGATTGAAACGACAAAAAACAGCATGAGTTGGTAGGTATGGGCTGATAGAACAAAAGGATCTCATCGTCCAGGCCGTTGATGTGGCCAACAGGCGCATTGTCTCGCTATGGTACGAAAGTAACCTTGTCGTTATTGTACAGGCCACGGCAGAGAAGTGAATTTTGGGGGGCATCCCTTCCGCGCGGGATGGATGCTGCTGAGGGGGTATCAGGATGAACACGAAAAGAAAATGTTTTAAAGAGACTTCCAAAACTCTTTTTCAGTTATCTTCAGCTGTTTTTTGAGAATCCTTTGCCACAACTGCTTCGGAATTTCTTTGTGAACAGCGCGGCTTACCTTCGTCCGGAGCACGGTTCCGTCGGCCAGGACCTTCTCGTAGTACCAGTGGTCGGTGCTCCGGACCAGCACCCAACCGTTCTTTTCGCAGTACCGCTTCAAGTCCCCAAACTTAGGAGGCATTTTCAGATCTCCAGCAGGCTCCGGATTTCCTCGTCGCTGTCGCAGAGCAGTACGCGCAGGATGTACGGGAAGTGCGCCCGCCGGTTGGGAGCGTTGATGAAAAGCTGGGAGCGTTCGAGATAGTCCTGGGCATAGAACTTCAGGTCCTGGACCAGTTCCTGCGCGGCCTCTTCCACCGTCCGGCCGTTGGCGTAAAGCTCGAGCTCATCCAGGGCAAGGGTGACAGATCCGTCCTCTTCCTGGATGACCTCCGGTTTGAGCCTGTACTTTTCCAGGAGCAGTTTCTGGAGATCGGCCCGCAGGACCAGGACTTCTTCCGCCTGCCTGCGCCTGATGATCACCGGCCGGTAGTGGTTGAAGACTCTGCTGTACAGGGCCGAGAAGCCGCCGCGAGCTTCGGTAAACTTCAATTCTTCCAGCATCAGCATCACCTCTTACCTTCATGATAGCACATTCTGTGCAGAATGTGCAGATCGAATCTTCAAAGGAAAGGAACAACAGGAAGGATTTTCTTAGATTTGTGTCGAAAAATGCTTTAGGCTTGCTGCAAGGGGTTGGAACCGCCACGATTTACGATAACCCGCGCATGCCGCAGGAAGTTCCTGCCTGCCTACGAGGGATCGAAACCTCGAGAGTATTACACCGTTTCATGGTAACCTCCTCTGTTTCCAGCTTACCTACGAGGGATTAAAACGAATAGCCTTCGTGCGCCTCGCTGACGTGCCTAAAGTTTCCAGCCTGCCTGCGTCTGCCCCGCGGACCGCTACTGCTTTTACTGCGGGTAACATTTCTACTTTTCAATTTCGGGGAGGGATTACACGTGCCTTTTTGTGTGAAGTGCGGCATACCAGTGACGGAAGGAGCGGTAAGCTGTCCGGGCTGTGGCTTTGACTTCGGGGGAAGCCGTACGGCTGCGCCGTCCGGTCCCGGAGGCCATCTGCAGGCCTTTGCGCCAGGTCCCAAACTGGCGGTCGATCCGGGATCCCTGCGCCATCCGAAGGAAGTGCTCTATCTGACCATCACCGCCGTCATCGGCGGTCTGGTTTGGCTGCTTCTCATATGGTTTGCCTGGCTATATCTCATTCCTCTGGCCGTGGTGTCCTGGCTGGTAGGGCAGTACTTTAAGGCGCAAATCTACGGCAACGCCGTGCGGGTGAGCGAGGAGCAGTTTGCCGAATTGTACCGTATGGCAGCCCACATGGCGGCGGAACTCAAGCTGTCCCGTGCCCCGGAGATCTTCGTCCTGAGCGGCCAGGGTGCCCTGAACGCCGTGGCTATGAAGTTCCTCTCCGGCAGATATATCTTGGTGTACGGCGAGCTGGTTGATCTGATGTTGAGGAGGGGCGCTTACGATGATCTGCGCATGATTCTGGGGCACGAACTGGCCCACCACGCCCTGGGGCACGTCAGCATCTGGAAGAACCTGCTGCTGGGCCCCGCCAGGTTAATCCCCTTTCTGGGGGCGGCTTACAGCCGTGCCTGCGAGTTGAGTGCGGACCGCATGGGCATGGCCCTTTCGGGCAATGCTGCGGCCGCCCAGCGAGCCCTCCTGGCCTTGGCCCTGGGTAGTGAGGCGCTGGCAGCCAAGGTTGACCCCGAGGCCTTTGCAGCCCAGGAGCGCTACGTGCCTCCCGTCATGGGCTTCATCCATGAGCTTTATGCCACTCACCCCCGCATGACCAGAAGGATCATTGAATTAAAGGAATACGAAAAGCGTGGGGCTCTAAGGTGCGTTGTTTCCGGGACGGCAGCGCAGGTTGCCAAGATGGACCGGACAAGCAGGTTAGATATTTCTTGAATATGGTTAACTTGATGGCGGGGAGTTTCCAGCCTACCTACGAGGGATTGAAACCTATTGGATCCAGCGGGTGCGGGAGTTGGAAGAAGAGTTTGCAGCCTACTTAGATTCTGCTGAAAAACTCGGCGACAAAGCTCCTTGAGAACACAGATAAATCAAGGGATTCCGGTCTCAGTTGCGAATTGTTTAAGGTGACAAACTAAAAAAATGCCAGGAGGGAGTCCCTATGGTGACTTTTACCAGTAAGATTTCATTAATCAATGAAGTGAACAGGGCGCTGGCGAGGGTAACCTGACTCGTAGGTGGCAGTAAGAAATTTTCTGGCTTCTACGCCGAAAAATAAAATAAAGATATCGAGGGGAATAGGTTTGGCAAAGATCGGCAGAAATGACCCATGTCCATGTGGGAGCGGGAAGAAGTATAAGAAGTGCTGCCTTCCCAAGGCAAGGCAGAAACACTGGACTTTAGAAGAGATCCGTTCTTTTTCCACTGAAAGGATTTTTTTAAAGCTGGCCGAATTCGGCATTGAGGTTACCGAAAAAGATTTCCTTGGGGACGTCGAGCGCTTTTACTCCGCCTATGACCTGGCCGAGAGCTGGTGGAAGACCTACCGCGTTACCGCAAGAGGCTTCGACGAGGACTTCCCCTGGATGGCCGCCGCGGTCCTTTGGGAGAGATTGGCCCCCCATGTGATGAACTCAGAGAAGCTGGACGATATGATGCAGGATGGGTACAGTTTTTGTCATGAGGGAAGAGAGGACGAAGGCTGCAGGGTTTGGCTGGAGGTGTGGGAGCACCTGAAAAAGCGGTTTACGCCCGAAATGAAATCAATTAAAGACGCAGAGCGGGTTTTTTCCGGAGCGCAGAGCCTGTTTAACTGGTGCCAGGATTTGGAGATGGAACTGGGCAACGCGGGCCTGCGAGAGCCTTCTTTCTACGAGAAAAGGATAGAATACTGCCGGGAGTTCTGCATGCTTTTCCCGGAAACAGATAGATTGATCATCGAAAACATGAAAAGAGCAGAAGCAGAATCTTACTTCGCACTTGGTATGGTTGAAAAAGGAGAGAGGGCTTTTCAGAATCTGGTGGAAGAGTTTCCTGATTCTGCATGGGTGTACATCGGCTGGGGAGATATGTACTGGCTTTTTGAGGACAGCAAAGCGCAGCGCGATTACGACAAGGCGGAAAGCATTTACCGTATGGCTTTGGAAAGAAATGTCGTTATGAAAGAAGATGTCTTGGAGAGGCTGAAGGTGCTGGAGGAGGAAAGAAGCAAAGAAAAAGGAGAGCGAAACTCTTCCGGCAACTCCAAGTAAACAGGTGATTGTAGCTTCAGCTTCTGAGAACCGGTCCAGCTTCTTTGCTCGGTTAAACTCGTCCAGTAAAGACCAAAGGATGAGAGGTGTTCCGAAATGAAGCTCAAGCGCCTGTTCCGGCTGCCTGCAGTGATCCTGGTGTCTGCGCTGTGTTTGATCGTTCCGCTGCATTTGATCGTTCCGGCGCCTGCTCTGGGGCGTCCGGCGCCGGCGGCGGCGCACCCGGCGACTGCCGCCCGGGCGGGAAGTCCTGTGGCGGTGAAAACCGTGCAGGTATCCGGCTGCACTGTAGCGATGATTTCCGCCGATCTCTCAAATCCCCGCCTTGAACTGCGGCCGGTGCTGGCCGGCGGAAAAACCGGCTGCACCGCCGAACTCGCGGCGATGGCCCGGTCTGCAGGCGCCGTGGCTGCCGTCAACGGCACCTTTTTCAACGCCTACAGCGACATGACGCCCTGGGGGCAATCGTCATCGACGGGGAAATGCACCGCGCCGCCGGGGATGGGGGCGCCGTGATTGTTGCACCAGACAACAGGGTGTCATTTGCCCGCCTGGAGGTGGAGATCAAAGGGGGAATTAACGGAAGCGAGGAGTGGCCGAACAACTGGTACGCCTGGGATGTGAACAGGAATTTTCCCGACCCGCAGGCCATCGTGATCTTTACCCCAAGCTTCGGTCAGGTGATGCGTGAACCCGCGGCGACGACGGTTGCCGTGCGCCGGGGGCGGGTGGTGAGCATCCAGCCGGGTCCCGTGCCGGTTCCCCAGGACGGCTACGTCATCGGCTTTGGGCCGGGCGCCGGCCAGATTGCAGAGCGTTTTCGAGTTGGCGACACCGTTCAGGTGAGGTTCATTTTCCGGGATCGCGGAGAAAACACGTTGATCCCCTCGCGTGGAGTCCGCCACATCCTTCAGGCAGGGCCGTTGCTCGTCAGAAACGGAGCCAATGTCGCCCACCTCTCAAGAGATGCCTGGCGCGACCCGAAATTTTTTCTCAAATCTTCCAGGAGCTTCTGCGGAGCCGATCGGAACGGCAGGCTGGTGCTCGGGACGGCGTGCGGGGTGACCATGGACGGGCTGGCCGAAGTGCTGGTGAAGCTCGGCCTCTCTGATGCCTTTGCGTTGGACGGAGGGGCCTCTGCTGGCCTCTACTGCCAGGGCAGGTATCTGGTCCGGCCGGGGAGAAAGCTCTCCAACTGCCTTGCCCTGATCGTTCATCCTGAACCCCGGGTTCCGATCCGGCTGCGGGGGGAAGACCTCCAGGTGCCGGGCTTCCTCAAGCCGCCCGGCGTTACCATGGTGCCTTTGCGGGGCATCTTCGAGTGTTTGGGAGCAGAAGTCGGATGGAATCAGGCGAGTCAGGAGATCGTAATTGCTCTGGGCGAGCGCAGCATTGTGCTTCGCTGCGGAAGCAGGAGCGCCTTCGCCGCGGGAAAGAAAGTCGAACTCCCCCTCCCGCCGGAGATCCGGGGTGGAAAGACCTTTGTTCCCCTCAGGTTTGTGGTGGAGAGCCTGGGGTTGAAGGTTGTGTGGGACGAGGCGGCGCAGCGGGTGGATTTGTATTAGTTGCGCCCCGGCAGGATTTTTTGAGAAGGGTGTCGGCCTGAGGATATCGGCCTGCTTGAAAGACACTTGAGGAGCTGCCCTGGAGGCTACCCTGCACCTGCTGCAGGACTGGGGCCTGGTGGAACCGTCTGACTACCGTTTTTAGGGAGCCCGGTTGTGCCTGCAGGTTGCAGCCAGGGATCGGGTTGTGCCTGCAGGTTGCGGCCAGGGAGCGGCCCGGCCGGGGAAGAGGGCATAAAGACGGCTGAGGTGCAGGGCCGTTAAGGCTGGCCCTGGATCCATGATGCACTTTGACCTGTTGACGCAGGTCTTTTTTTATTTAATAATTTAGAGTGGATAGGAATAATTCTGATCTAGGAGGAATACTTATTTAATGGCCGGGAAACCAATGCATGAGGTGTTTATGCGTTTGAAGAAGTTGGGGGTCAGGTTGACCCCCCAGCGCCAGGAGGTCCTGCGGGTCCTGCTGGAGGGGGCGCTCAAGAAAAAGGGACAGCCTTTAAGCGCCGAGGAAATCCTGCATCAAGTGCGGCAGCGCTACCCGGGAATCAGTTTTGATACAGTTTACCGGACGCTTGCCACTTTTAGAAAGCTGGGTCTGGTGCATGAAGTCCTCTTTCGGGACGGCTGCCGGCGCTTTGAACTCAACCTCCGCGGTGAGCACTACCACCACCTGGTCTGCCTGAAGTGCGGCCGCGCCCGGGAACTCCCCTTCTGTCCCGCCGACTGCCTTGCCCGCGTCCGGGAGCACTACCCGGATTTTGAAATTGCGGACCATGCTTTTACCATCTACGGGTACTGCGCCCGCTGCCGGGAGGCGTAGCTGCTGCCCCGGTGCTGCACCTGGCATTGCAGGGCGCAGGTACAGCTCCTGGCGGACGCGCCGCGGGCAGAAGTGCCGCACAGCGGGAGCGCCGCCCGGCCGGGCGCGAAGCGGCTGCCTGCCTCGTTGCAAACTGCGGGGAGAGCCGGAGCGCTCCTGGAAGCGGCGGTTCTGGCAAGACCGGGGGCGGTGTTCCAAGCGGTGCCTTGAGAAGCGTTTTGCTGAGGTGTTTGTTGAATGCCGGTGAAACGGGAGGGAAAACCGCTGATGGTGCATTACAGGCGGCATAAGTTCGGAGCACCTGAAGGAGCGCTTAAAAATAAAGAAAACTTTGAAGGAAAACCTGGCAGGAAAACCGGAAGGCAGGCCTGCTTTCCATTCGGACCTCTGTTCCGGGTTGTTACTGTCCTCGTCTTCGCCGCCTGCTTGGGGTTTTTGGCGGCGGGGTGCACTCCTGCTCCGCGGTCCGGCCCGGCGGCGCCGCAGGCAAAGCTCCGGGTTGCGGCGACCATCTACCCTCTTGCAGAGTTTTCCCGCCGCGTGGGTGGAGCACGGGTGGAAGTGGCCCAGCTCCTGCCCCCTGGGGCCGAGCCCCACCACTGGGAGCCTTCGCCGAAGGACATGATGAGGCTCTACCAGGCGCAGGTCGTCGTCTTCAACGGGGCGGGCCTGGAGCCCTGGGCCGTCCGGGTGATTCCCGCGCTCCGGGCAAGGGGAATCCGGGTGGTGGAGGCGGCGCAGGGCCTTGACCTCCTGACCTTTGCCGAGGAGGAAAGGCTGGGGGTGACCTTCTACCCTGGCGGCTTCCCTGCGCCCGGGGGCTTCCCGGGGCACGAAGCCCATCAGCGTGGGGGCCTTGAAGGGGAGACGGCCGGGCATGCGGTGCATCCCGCGGAGGGCGTCGACCCCCACGTCTGGCTCGACCCCCTCCTTGCCCGGGAAATTGTCTCAAAGCTGGCGGGGGAATTCGGCGCCGCAGACCCGGCAGGAAGGGCAGAATATGAGAGGAGGGCGCGGCTGCTCCAGAAGAGGCTGGAGCGGCTTCACCAGGAGTATGCCGCCGCTGCCCGCAGTTTCCGGAGCCGGGACCTGGTGGTTTCCCACGCCGCCTTCGGCTACCTGGCCCGGCGGTACGGCCTGCGCCAGGTCCCTGTGCTTGGTTTGACCCCGGAGCAGGAGCCTGACGCGGCCACCCTGAGGATGGTGGCGGACTTCTGCCGGAAGCAGGGGGTCAGGTACATCTTTTTTGAGTCTCTGGTGAGCCCCAGGGTCGCCGAAACGCTCGCCCGCGAGGTGGGGGCGCGGACCCTGCTCCTCACGCCTGCTGCCGGTTTAACGCCGGAGGAGGCTAGAAGCGGGCTGGATTATTTCGCTTTGATGTCCCGGAACCTGGCCAATTTGAAAAAGGCGCTGGGCGGGTGAAGAAGGGGGAGTGCGGATGGAAGGAGTGCTCGAGCTTCAGGATGTCTCCTTCGCCTACGGGGCCCAGATGGTGCTTGAGGATGTCTCCCTTGCGGTGCGGCGGGGGGATTTTCTCGCCCTGGTCGGGCCTAACGGTTCCGGCAAGACCACCCTGGTGAAGCTGATTCTGGGCCTGCTGAAGCCCTTAAGGGGGAGCGTCCTTCTTTTCGGAACAGAGATCGGGAGGTTCCGGGAGTGGTGCCGCGTCGGGTATGTTCCCCAGCGGCCCGGCTTCGACCCCGGTTTTCCCGCGACCGTTGAGGAGGTAGTAGCCGCGGGGCGCTTTGGCCGGGTCGGCCTGGGCCGGAAGCTGAGGCGTGAAGACTGGCGGGCGGTGGAGGAGGCGCTGGATCTGGTGGAGCTGTCCCACCTGCGCCGCCGGCCTGTGACGCGCCTCTCCGGAGGGCAGCAGCAGCGGGTCTTTATCGCCCGCGCCCTGGCGGGCGAACCGGAGCTTTTGGTTCTTGACGAGCCGCAGGTGGGTCTTGACGGGCGCGCCCTGGACAACTTTTACCGGCTTTTGGGGTATCTGAACCGGGAGAAGGGGATGACCCTGCTTCTGGTCACCCACGACACCGGTGTGGTGGGGCGCTGGGTCAACAGGGTGGCCTGCCTCAACCGGACCCTTGTTTGTCACGGGGCGCCCGGGGAAATTCTGACTCCCGGCGTCCTTTCTTCCCTGTACGGCATGGGGGTCCCCCCGTTGCCCACCTTCACTAGCAACATAGATTCGATCCGCGATAGGTTAAGTCCGTGCCGCTCTGAGCACCACGACTGCAGAAAAAACCGGCTCCTGACCCGGGTTATCCTTGCTTAAATGTATGAAAGCAGGCTTCAGGAAAGGAAAGAGGGATGCCTGTGCTGGAGATGCTTCACTACGATTTCATGATCCGCGCCCTGATTGCGGGGCTGGCAACGGGAATCGCCTGTCCTGCCCTGGGCGTTTTTATCGTCCTGCGCCGCTATTCCTTTATGGCCGACACCCTTGCCCACATTTCCCTTGCAGGCATGGCGCTCGGCCTCTGGCTGGGAGTTGCCGCCCCCCTTTTGCCCCTGCTTACCCTCGCGGCCGCGCTCTCCGGGGCGCTGGCGGTGGACCGGCTCCGGGCGCGCCAGAGGCTGTCGCCCGAGGCGCTCCTGGCGCTGGTGATGAGCGGCGGCCTTGCGCTGGCTGTAATCTTCTTCGGCCTGACCCGGAGCGCCGCGCTGGACATTACATCTTACCTGTTCGGGAGCCTCCTCACGGTGGGCCCCGCCGACCTGGGATTGATCCTGGCGGTTGCGGGGGGCGTCCTGGGCCTCCTGACGCTCTTCTACAAGGAGTTTTACTTTATCTGCTCTGACGAGGAGTCGGCCCGGGTTGGAGGGCTTCCTGTAGATAGGCTGAACCTCCTTTTCATTTTCATGGCGGCTCTTCTTGTTGCCGTGAGTCTGCGGATTGTGGGGACTCTGCTGGTCGGAGCTCTGATGGTAATCCCCGTTCTCACGGCACTTCTGGTGGCGGGCAGCTTCCGCCAGACGGTGTTGCTTTCGATGGGCTTCGGGGTCCTGGCAGCCCTGCTCGGTCTGACGGCTTCGTACCACCTGGGCATCGCAGCAGGCGGCTGCATCGTTGTGACCGCTCTCTTCTTTTTTGGAGCCGTTGCCGGAGCAAAGGCCTTGTTGGGTTCTGGCAGGCTCCGGCACCTTTTCAGCGCGCTTCCCGGCCGCGGGGGGTGGCAATAATGAAAAATGTTTGGCCGCTGTGGCTCCCATGCGTCTGGTAGTCCAGGTTGGCATCGGCGAGCAGGGCAAGGAGCCGGTCCGTTTCGTGGGCGTCGGCGGCCTCCAGGCTCAGGGTCAGGTGGTCGCCCGGCTTCAGGTGGGAGGCCGCTGCCCTGACGATCTCCAGGTCCCCCTGCTCGATGGAGGGGCCGAGATTGATGCTGATTTCCCGCATTTTTTCCGTCCTTCCTGATTCCCCGAACCCTTTGCGGGCCAGGGGGAATTTTTTCTATGTTGTTTCCTCTCGGGTATTTCCTGTTTTATTATTCCCCCGACCTTTCCTGTCTTAATCGCCGCAGGCCGGATGCGCCGCTGCGGCGAGATGTATTTTCCCTGAACGATTCCGGCGAAAAGTTCGCGCAGGGAACGTAAAAGAATCTCTGGCGGCTGTTTTTTTGCTTTAACAGGTCTTCTGATAATTGACCAAGGCTTTTTTATTGTGTTATGATCAATGTACCTAACAACCTTAATAAAATCAAAAAGTTTTCTCTAAGCAAATGCATGCAAATTCTTCTTTGGGGATCGAACCCTTAAATTGAAAAATTATAAAAGATTAAATTAAATAAGTTAAACGGAGTTAAAAATCAAGATGACAAAAGAAATTGTAATTAAGCAACAAAGTGAACCGAAAATCGTCATTAAAGACCTGATCAAAATCTTCGGCGAACGTCCTGAAAAGGCGCTTGAACTTTTACGTCAGGGATTGAGCAAAGAGCAGATTCTTCAGAAAACACGGCAGGTAGTTGGTCTTTATAACATCAATTTCGAAGTCCGGCCCGGCGAAGTGTTTGTCCTGATGGGTCTTTCCGGAAGCGGCAAGTCGACCCTGCTGCGCTGTCTCAACCGGCTTATTGAACCTACATCTGGAAAAATTTTTATCGATGGGGAAGATGTGACAGAGGCAAGCGAAAAGAGGCTCCGGGAGTTGCGCCGGAAGGTTATGGGGATGGTCTTCCAGAGATTTGCCCTCTTTCCCCACCGGACGGTGCTCGATAATGTGGCTTACGGTTTAGAAATTCAGGGCGTAAAGAAGGAAGAGCGTTATGCCAGGGCACGCGCAGTATTGGAGATGGTTGGGCTCAAGGATTGGGAGTCCTCATATCTTCCACACCTGAGCGGGGGGATGCAGCAGCGGGTTGGTCTCGCCCGCGCCCTTGCCAGTGAACCCGACATTCTCCTGATGGATGAGCCTTTCAGCGCCCTTGATCCTTTAATCCGGCGAGAAATGCAAAACGAATTGCTTTCACTGCAAAGCAAGGTTAACAAAACGATTGTTTTTGTAACCCACGACCTTGATGAGGCATTAAAGATCGGAGACCGCATCGCCCTGATGAAGGATGGTGCTGTGGTGCAGATCGGAACACCTGAAGAGATCCTTACAAACCCTGCTACCGACTACGTGGCCAGATTTGTCCAGGACGTAGATATGAGCAAGGTGCTTACTGCCGAGGGAGTAATGAAGCCGGCAGAAGCCGTTCGACTCCAGGACGGCCCACGCGTTGCCTTGCGCCGGATGCGCGAACAGGGAATCTCCAGCATTTTTGTCATAACAAGAGAACGCCGCCTGGCCGGCATCATCACCGCCGATGACGCTCTGGCAGCTTCCGAGCGTCAGGACCCCGATCTGAGCCGGATTCTCATCAAAGATTTCCCCAGGTCGAAGCCGGAAACACCGGTAGCTGATTTGATTCCCATCCTTGCCGATTCTAAATACCCGGTGGCCGTTGTCGGCGAAGATGATCGTTTGCTTGGGGTGATCGTACGGGGAGCGCTGCTGGCCGGTCTGGTGCGGAGGGTGAATGACAGCGGATGAGCAGGTTTACCTTGTGAAGTGGGGAGCGAAGGAGGAAGTATTTTTATGGAGGGATGTATTCCCCTGGCTCTCTGGGTAGATGCTTTTGTAGAATATATGGAACTCCACTTTCAGGGCTTCTTTAACGTGATTAAAAACGTAATCTGGTTTACGTGGTCTAATATTGAGAAAAGCATTGCCTTAATGCCCTGGTGGGCGCTGGTTATTTTGCTCGGACTGGTTGCCAGGCGTTTGGCCGGACGTGGCATCGCCATTTTTACTGTTCTCGGGCTGGTCTTTCTGCTGGGTCTCGGCGTCTGGGAAGGAACGGTTCGCACCCTTAGTCTGGTGGTGACCGCAATGCTTTATTCTGTTGTTTTTGGCATCCCCCTGGGGATCTGGGCCGCCCGATCTGACGCGGTTCACACAGGCCTGCGGCCGGTGCTGGACTTTATGCAAACCATGCCCAGTTTTGTTTACCTGATTCCGGCGCTCATGTTTTTCGGTCTGGGGCCGGTGCCGGCCCTGATTGCCGTTGTGATTTTTGCGATGCCTCCGCTTGTGCGGCTTACCGACCTGGGAATCCGCCAGGTGCCTCCTGATCTTGTAGAAGCCGCGCGAGCCTTTGGTTCTACCCCAAATCAGATTTTAACTAAGGTGCAACTGCCCCTCGCCCTGCCGACGATTATGGCAGGGGTTAACCAGGCGATTATGCTTGCGCTGTCCATGTCAGTGATTGCTTCGATGATTGGCGCGGGCGGACTGGGGGATCATGTTCTCTACGGGATCACCCGCGTCGAAGTGGGCCGGGGTTTCGTTGGAGGGATTTCCATTGTGGTTGTGGCCATTATTCTCGATCGCATCACACAAGGCACCAGGCAGCAGCAAAGAGCAAGGGGGGTATAAGGCTTTTCCGTGGCGCTCGGTGCAGGCAGGTGATTAAGGGTTAAAGGAGGTGATTATGCCGCTACCTGCAGGTGAATAATATAAAGCATTTTGGGGAGGTTCGCGCGATGTATAAGAAAAGTGTTTCTGTTTTTATGGTCATTGCTCTTATCACCCTGCTCGTGGCAGGTGCAGGCTGCGGGGGAGCAGCGAAAAAGGAGACCATTACCATTGCCTTGACTCCCTGGTCGTCCACCATCCCCAGCACAAACATCGCCAAGATCCTCATTGAGGAAAACCTGGGATACGAAGTACGGGTGCAGAAGGCGGATGTGGGCCCCACATACAGCGGCCTGTCTTCAGGCGATCTCGACGTTTTTCTTGACTCCTGGCTGCCGGATATGCACAGGGATTACATGAAGAAGTATGGAAAAAATATCGATGATCTGGGAACCATCTATACAGAGGGGCTCCTCGGCTGGGTTACGCCGACCTACGTCGAGCCTGACAGTATTGCAGAATTGAATAATTACAAGGCCAAGTTCGATAGCGATGGCGACGGGAAAGGCGAGCTCGTAGGGATCGAGGCGGGGGCCGGGATGATGCGCACCTCGCAGAAAATTATCAATGCGTATGGATTGGACTTCGAGCTGATCGAAAGCAGCGAGTGGGCGATGATGGCCGAGGCTGATAAGGCGATTAAAGACAAGCGATGGATTATTTTTCTCGGCTGGAAACCCCACTGGATGTTTGCCAAGTACGACCTGAAGTTCCTGGAAGATCCCAAAGGGTTCTGGAAGAGCAGTGAGGTCCACAAGCTGGTGACAAAGGGATTGGATCAGAGGGCACCTGATGTGGTGGAATTTCTGAAGAAGTTCACCATCAGCGTTGATGACATGGACCGGATGATCTACGAGATCGAAATAGAAAAGAAAGATCCGGCTGATGTAGCCCGGGCATGGATTGATGCTCACCCCGAACAGGTGCAAGAGATGCTTGGGAAATAGGGGCCTGGGTTACCTTGCCTGCAACCAGATGCTCCCGTGTGGTGTGCAATGCGATTGTTTTTTTTCAAAAGATTAAACGGCAAGCGAAAGATCAAGTGGGCCGGGGAGGCCCGGATTCTCGGGCACCCCCTGGGGAGCCTGGAAGCCCGGCGGGAGATCGGTTTTCTCCCGGAGAATTTCCGCTACCGCGACTGGCTGACCGCGCGGGAGCTGCTGGAGTTTCACGGTGCCCTGCGCGGGCTTGGGGTCCGGGAGGTTCGGAGGCGGATACCCGAGGTGCTGTTGCTGGTGGGTTTGAGTGGTGTGGAAAACCGCCTGGAGCACACTCCCTGGGTCCCTTCGGGGGCGCCTCGGTTCCTAGCATCTGGATGGTGGTTTACGCCGGGGGCTACCTGTTGGGTTGCCTGGCGCTGGCGGCTTATCTTTTTGGGCGCAGGGATGTCTAAAAGGTTTCAGAGGCGCGGCGCGAGCAGGAATTTCACGCCCTCCGGCGAATAAGTAAATTGCAAATTTCTCCATTTCCCGGACGGTTTTGCCGGATGCTTCGGCCATGAAGGATCTTTTCACTGCAGCCGGTCTTGAGGGGATTCAGAGTGAAGGCCTCTTGGCCGCTATTTTCTTGGGCCGGAAAAGCCAGCGAGGCGATTGCGGGTGCTTTTCAAAAAAACCGGATTCAGAGTGGTTGCAGCTTTTATCCTCGGCTTTTTCTTGATTTCCGCAGCCGGCTGCACCTCTCGGCAGCCGGCCGGCTCCCGGGCGGGAGAGGAGAAGCCGGTGGTCGTCCGGCTGGCGGGAGGGGACTGGGGTTACCCAAGTCCTTATGCCCACTGCGAGCGGGGGCCGGGGTATTACAAAATGCTCCTGATTTTTGATAGTCTCCTGGAAAAGGATGAAGGAGGCATTATTCCCTGGCTTGCGGCTAAATGGGAGGTGAGCGGGGAAAGGGTTTATACCTTTCACCTGCGGAAAAACGTCAGGTGGCAGGACGGCAAACCTTTCACGGCCGGGGACGTGGTGTTCAGCTGGGAGTATGCCCGGAAGCACCCGCGGGCCTGGGGCATTGATCCTGCACTGGTTGACGAAGTCAGGAGCCTGGATGAGCACACTGTGAGGTTCCGGCTGACCCGGCCCAATGCCGCATTTCTTTACAAACTGGCCGGCTTCCCGATCCTCCCCGCGCACATCTGGAAGGACGTTGCAGATCCCTATCACTATACGGAACCCCGTGCTGTTGTCGGAACGGGGCCCTACCGCCTGGCTTCTTACAGCAAGGAAGAGGGTGCTTACCGTTTTGAAGCGAACCGGGACTTCTGGGGCCCCAAACCCCGCGTTGATGTCATTGAGATGGTGCCTGTCGAAGATGAGGCGCTCGCGCTGGAGCAGGGGAAGATTGATCTGGCTGCGGTTCCTCCTGATCTCATCGAGCGGTTTCAAAACAAACCGGGCTGCCATATCGCGAAGGGCCCGGGCTACTGGGGCTACCGCCTGATCTTCAACCTGAACCTGAGGCCGGTGCTCAGATCCCGGGAATTCCGGCAGGTGCTTGCCTTTGCCATCGACCGGAAGGAACTGGTGGAGAAGTGCGCGCAGGGTGCCGCCCTCCCGGGCAACCCCGGCATTCTCCCTCCCGACCACATCTGGTACAATCCGAATGTTCCCCAGTATCGCTATAATCTCCGGAAAGCCGTTGAACTCTTAGAGCAGTTGGGCTGGTATGATCGTGACGGGGATGGGATCAGGGAGGACGCCCGGGGCAACCGGCTGGCCTTCGAGCTTCTGCTGGCGCAGGGGGATGCCCGGCTCGGGAAATTGCTCAAGCAGCAGCTTCGAAAGGCGGGGATCGAATTAAAGATCACCAGCACGGATCCAAAAAGCAGGGACTCCCTGGTAAAGCAGGGAAAATACGAACTGGCAGTCACCGGGGAGGGGGGCTGGGGCAATGACCCTGATTATTTAAGAGAAAGGTTTACCAGATCAGCAAAAGGCGCGGGACCCCCGGTGGCAGGAGGGACGCAGGGGTACTGTAATCCCACGGTGGAGCGCCTGGCAAAAGAACAGCTTCACGAAACCAATCCCGTGAAACGTCGGAATCTCGTGGCGAAGCTCCAGAAAGCCCTGGCGGAGGATCTTCCAGAATTGCCCCTTTACTACCCGACGCCCTACTACATTTACCGCGCTTCGGTCTACGCCGGCTGGACGTTTATGTTCGACCACCATTCGTTGAGCGATGCCAAGCTTTCCTACCTCGCATCTTCGTAAGCCCCGCCGGTCTGGTTCCTGCTCACAGGTTTTTGGGTACTGCAGTTTGTCACGCTTTACATCACCGCGGTTTTGCCTTCGGCCAGAGGTCATGGACCGGGTTCTGGCTGTGGCAGGGGCAGTGGTTGATTAATATAAAAAAAGGAGGAGTTAAGTGATGTGCCGGGAAAAGACTGATTGGGAAAAGACGGTTGAGTTTCACGGTCATGTTTGCGCGGGGCTTGCTTTCGGGTACCGGGCGGCCCGGGCCGGGTTGCGGGAGCTTGGGGCGCGGCGCGCTCCGGATGAAGAACTGGTGGCGGTTGTAGAGACAGATGCCTGCGGGGTCGACGCCGTTCAGGTTGTGACCGGGTGCACTCTGGGCAAGGGGAACCTCCTCTACCGGGACTACGGGAAGCCTGTCTACACTTTTGGCCGCAGGGACCTGGGGAAGGCGGTTCGCGTTGTCGTTCGAGGGGAAGCCTGGAGTCTGGATGAAGAATTTCAGAGACTGCGGGAGAAAGTAAGGTCGCAGGCGGCGGCTCCGGAGGACCAGGAGCGTTTCCGGGCAAAGCAAATTGAGGTCGCGGCAAAAATTTTAGAGGCCCCGGAGGACCAGATTCTCAAGATTCAGGAGATTTCCTTCGATTTTCCCGAGAAGGCCCGCATCTTCGCCTCGATTGCCTGCGCGGTCTGTGGTGAGCAGGTGATGGAGCCGCGCGCCCGGGTGCGGGACGGGAAATTCGTCTGCATTCCCTGCTCCGAAACTTACACCCGGGGCTGGTGCGACTGCGGCAGCCCCGATTAACGGGACGCATCCCGGTCAGGGTGCAGGTGCCGGCCTGAATTCCAGGCTGCGGAAGGCGAGGGCCACGGCCTCTGCCGGGGAAGCAGCCCGGATAACGGGATCCTGCCCGGTGCAGGGGCTCCCCAGCCGCCAGGTGCGGAGCCCCACTACGGGCACCCCCATCTTCAGGGCCAGGCCGATCTCCGAGAGAGTGCCGCAGCCCCCGGCGACGGCAATAACGGCATCCGAGGACCGGACCACAATGGCGTTGCGGGCCTCCCCCATCCCCGTAACGATGCTCACCGTAAGGTAGGGGTTGCCCTCGCTCCTGCTTGTCCCGGGCAGGATCCCGACGGTGGTCCCCCCTGCCTCCTGCGCGCCCCGTGCTGCCGCCTCCATCACCCCGCCGCGCCCCCCGCAGACCAGGACGGCTCCTCGGCGGGCGATCTCCCGCCCCACCTCCCGGGCAAGCTGCAGCACTTCCGGGTCCGCCTCCCCGGACCCGATCACCCCGATGTAGATCTTTCTTCCTTCCAGGCTCTTCATTGTCAGGTTACCCCGCTTTTTAAAACCCTCTATATCTGACCGGCTGCTGGAGGCAGCAGTTCAACCTCCCTTCCATTCTAACAGAAAAGCTTGCAGAAGGTACATTAGGAGAAAAAACTCGTATCAGTAAGAAAGGAAAGGAGTTTTGTGCCGGGGAAATATAAATGGGTGAGCCTTTGTTCTCTATGGCATTGCCGGGGCTGTCCATGGATTTCTCGGCCGGGAATTCAGGTACATCTGGATCGGGGACTTCATCGAGCGGCTTTAAAGCACGGGTCGCTCAGGGCAATATAAGATAAGATTAACTCATCAGGAGTTCGTCTTCATCTACCCCCGTCTGGTAGTTTTCCAGGAGGCGGTTGGCAAACTCCAGGAGCGCCTGCAGTTTTTCCTCCGGGAGGAGCTTGATCACCTCGAGCAGCCTTTCGCGGACGGTATCCAAAGCGCGGGACCTCCCTTCTTTAATTTAGTATGTCCCGTTTCAGTGGATAAAATATGAATTCCTTCAGTGAATAAAAAAGAGCCGGGCCGGATTCAGCTGTTCTTACCGCAGAGAACGAGGAGCCACCGGTTTGGAAAAACGGGCATCGAGCAGGAAGCTACGGCGTGATGCGGTCGGGGTGGGTGTAGATGTTCATGCGGTTCCCGCGCGCAAAGCCGATCACCGTAACTCTCAAATCTTCTGCCAGCTTCAGGGCGAGGTCTGTGGGGGCGGAGCGGGAAACCAGGATTGGGGCTCCCATCTTCGCTACTTTCAGAAGGATCTCCGAGGAAACCCGCCCGCTGAAGATGATCATTTTGTCATGGCGGGGGATTTCCTCAAGGAAGCACTGGCCGTAGATTTTATCAAGGGTGTTGTGGCGGCCGATGTCCTCCCGGAAAATCAGGATTTCGTCATTCCGGGCGAGGGCGGCGCCGTGGACCCCTCCGGTCCTGCGGAAAAGCCCCGACCTTTCCTGAAGCTCCGCGGCAAGGTTTACAACCGTTTTTCTGCTCACTTTGAGCTCGGAGGTGACGGGCCTGCAGAGAAGGGCGTCTGTTGCAAAATAAAAAGAGGTCCGGCTCCGCCCGCAGCAGGGGGTGATGTAGCGCTTTAAAAAGACTTTTTCGGCAAGGCTTGCATCGCCGCCGGTCTCAACCCAGGCCATTCCCTCTTCTTCATCCAAAGTGATTCCCTTGAGATCCTCTCTTTTCTGCAGGATTCCCTCGGCGCAGAGGAAGCCGACCGCCATATACTCCAGATCCATGGGGGAGCAGACAAGGGTGGCCAGTTCTTTTCCGTTGACGTGGATGGTGAGGGCCGTCTCCCGGACGACGAAATCCTCTTCCTCCAGCCACCCGTTTTCGTCTACCTTCCGCACCAGATAAGGAGCGACCGGGTTCCGGCCGTCTCTTTTGCCTTCTTCCTTCTTGCCCACACCAGAAACTCCCTTCCGGTTAATTTCAGGGTATCAGCTAAGCCGGCGCTCCAACCAGGTGCCTCTGGCCGGCTTGGTTCAGTGCCGATGGGGGCTGCCGGAGTCCAAAAGCCCGGCGTAGGGGCCGGCCGCGTGGGCGATTTCGCCGTTCACCAGGACGAGTTCCACCTTCGTGCGCCAGTCCAGGGGATGGCCGTCCAGCACGATAATATCGGCGTCTTTCCCCACCTCCAGGCTTCCAACCCGGTCCGCCACGCCCAGGATCTCGGCGGGGTTGATGGTGATCGCCTTCAGTGCCTCCTCCTCATCCATTCCTTCTCTCACGGCCAGGGCCGCCGTAAGGGGGAGGTACTGGACCGGGGTGACGGGGTGGTCGGTCATCAGGGCGACCTTGACCCCGGCCCGGGCCAGGATGCCTGGTGTTGCAAAGGTGCGCTCTTTTAATTCCACCTTCGCCCGGGTTGTCAAAGAGGGCCCCACAACTGCAGGGACCCCCCTCCGCGCCAGTTCCTCGGGGATTTTATGGGCTTCGGTGGCATGCTGGAGGCTGACCTTCAGGTTGAACTCATCTGCAATCCTGAGCCCGGTCAGGATGTCGTCGGTGCGGTGGGCGTGAATCAGAAGGGGGATCTCTCTTCTCAGGACGGGGAGGACCGCTTCCAGCTTCAGATCCCGGTCGGGGCGCCTGGCGGGGTTGTCCCTCCCCCGCGCCAGTTTTGCGGCGTAGTTCTGGGCGGCCACCAGCGTTTCCCGGAGCAGGGCGGAGGTGGCCATGCGCGTCATCGGAGCCTTTTTTTGTTCCCCGTACACCCGTTTGGGGTTTTCGCCCAGCGCCACTTTGAGCCCCACCGGGTTTTTGAGAACTGCCTGGTCCACGGTTCTGGCGTGGGTTTTCATGACCAGGCTCTGCCCCCCGATTACATTGGCGCTTCCGGGCCCGGTCATCAGGGTTGTTACGCCTCCCCGCAGGGCATCCCGGAAGGCTTCATCCCCCATGTAAACCGCGTCGATCGCCCGCAGGTGGGGGGTCACCGGGTCTGAAATTTCGTTGATGTCGTCCCCCTCGATGCGGTAGATTTCCTCCCTGATTCCCACGTGGGAATGTGCATCAATGAAACCGGGCAGCACGTATTTATCGGAGACATCGATGACCTGAGCCTCTCCAGGGGGTTCGAGGTCGGGCCCCAGGGCGGCGATGATCCGGTCCTTTACGATCACGGTTCCTTTTTCGTAAAAAGGGCCCGCCATCGTCATGATCCTTCCGTTGACAAGGGCCAGCATGTTCTGCACCTGCTTCAACCTCCTTCAACAAAGATCCGCAGGCCGCAACGACCTTTGTTCTCATTATAACAAAGCGGGCCCCCGAATTATACCGTTTTTTTGCCGGGACTTTCACCTGTTATTCCTGAAGGAGGCTGCGCAGTGTTGCCAGGTTTTGGACATCCTCTTTCATGTCCGGACCCTTGGGGGTTTCCAGGACCATCGGAAGGGAGCGGAGGCGCGGGTCGTTGAGGAGCAGCCTGAAGGCCTCGAGGCCGATTCTGCCCAGCCCGATGTGCTCGTGGCGGTCAAGCCGGCTTCCCAGCTCCCCCCGCGAGTCGTTCAGGTGAACGGCTTTCAGCTGCCTGATTCCGATGATTTTTTCAAATTCGTCAAAGGTTTTGGCGTAAGCCTCTGGTGTGCGGAGGTCATAGCCGGCGGCAAAGGCGTGGCAGGTGTCGAAGCAGACCCCGAGCCTTTCCGGGTAAAAGCTGTCCTCAAGGAGTCTGGCAAGGTGCTCGAAGCGCCAGCCCAGGTTCGACCCCTGGCCCGCGGTTACCTCCAGCAGCACCATCACCCCGGACTCCTCCGTCCGGGCTAAAATTTCGTTGAGGCCCCTGGTAATGCGGTCGAGGCCGGCTTCTTCCCCCGCCCCCAGGTGGGCGCCCGGGTGCATGACAAGGTAGGGGAGGCCGAGGGCGGCGCACCGCTCCATTTCGAGCAGAAGGCTGGCCAGGGACTTCTCCCAGAGTTCCTCCTGCGGCGAGCCGAGGTTGATTAAATAAGAGGTGTGGGCGAAGATGGGCTCGATCCCGGTTCTGGCGCGGGCCTCCTGAAAGCGGGCGATCTCCTCCGGCCCCAGGGGTTTTGCCCGCCACTGGTTGGTGTTCTTGGTAAAGATCTGGATTGTTTCGCAGCCGATGCTCGCCCCCCGCAGAACTGCTTTATCAACCCCGCCGGCAATGGACATGTGGGCACCGAGAGGCATTCTCCTCACTCTTTTCTTTATAAATTTTAAAAAAAGATTTTAAAAAGGATGCTCCGCCTGAAGTCTTGCCTTAAGGCTGCCTGCAAAAGACTTCTGCGAAGAGATTTTATCCGGTTTTTTCAACTTCGGAAAGGACTTCATCCAGATTTTCGATCATTTCGTCGACGTTGTCCCTGGTGATCACAAGCGGGGGCTGGAAGGCCAGGACGTTCCGGGCGCGCCCGTTTTTGCCGATCAGAATCCCCCGGTCCTTCATCAGCTCCAGGACGCGGTCCGTTTCGGCAGCAGCCGGTTCCTTTCCGTCTTTTACCAGTTCCGCCCCCAGCATCAGCCCCAGGCCGCGCACATCTCCGATCAGGGGATGCTTCTCCTGAAGAGCAAGGAGCCTTTCCTTCAAGTAGCTCCCCAGCACGGCTGCGTTCTGAATCAGTCCTTCCTTTTCGATGACCTCCAGCGTGGCCAGCCCCGCGACCATAGAAACAGGGTTTCCTCCCAGGGTTGAGGCGCCGGGGCGGGTGTAGGTGTCGGCAATTTCGGGGCGGGCGGTGAAGACCCCGATGGGGACGCCGTTCCCCAGGGCCTTCGCCATGGTCATGATGTCCGGCTCCACGTTCCAGTGCTCGATGGCGAACCACTTCCCGGTGCGCCCGAAGCCGGTCTGGACCTCGTCGATGATCAAGAGGATCCCGTATTCGTCAAGAATTTCTTTCAGGCGCGGGAAGTATTCCGGGGGCGGGGTGATGATTCCGCCGTTTCCCTGAATGGGTTCGGCAATTAAGGCTGCCACTTCCCCCGAGGTGGAGGTTTCGATCACCTGCCGGACGGCTTCGGCGCAGGAGAGGTCGCAGGACGGGTAGGTGAGGTTCAGGGGGCAGCGGTAGCAGTAGGCATTTGGAACAAAAGAGATTCCTCCTGCAGGGCAGGGGTCGGTGCGCCAGAAGCGCAAACCCGTCAGGCTCATGGTGAGGTAGGTGCGGCCGTAGAGGCCGTTCTGCAGGGCGAGGAGTTCACTCCGGCGTGTTGCAATCTTCGCCAGAAGGATTGCCCCCTCGTTGGCCTCGGTCCCGCTGTTGCAGAAAAAGCTCTTCTGGAGCCGCCCCGGCGTAATCCGGGCGAGCTTTTCGGCCAGTTCCACCATCGGCTGGGTCAGGTAGATGTTGCAGACATGCTGGAGGCGTTTCACCTGCTCGCAGATCCGGTCGGTAATCTCCGGGTGGCAGTGGCCGGCGTTGACCACCGAGACGCCGGCAAAGAAATCGAGGTACCTTTTTCCCTTGTGGTCGTAGAGGTACTGCCTTTCCCCCCACACCAGCTGCATCGGCGCCTGGTAAAAATGGTACAGACAGGGAATGATGTACTCCCTTTTTTTCCTGATGATTTCTTCAGGACCCAGAAAATGCTCGGCCATGCGTCATGCCTCCTTGAAAATTTTTTTCTCCCGGCACTTTCGGTTCTGCGCTCACTCCCGGAACCCTTTGGGCGCGGGGCGCCTCAGGCGCGAGGCGCCGGGCTTCCCGTTTTGTTTACCCTGACGCCCCGGGTGTAGGGGCCCGTCCCGAAGGGGCCTTTTCTGATCCGGGCCAGCTTCTCCCAGTCCTCTTTCGGGAACCGGTAACCTGCCGGGTCTTCCCAGAGGCGGTCGAGATTGGCGCGGTAGAGCCTTGTGACGGCCTCTGCTTCCTCCGCGCTGTAGGTGGGAATTTCCAGGCGCAAGCTTCTGAAGCCGGCTCCGTAAAAGGCGCGGAGATACGGTAAAAGGGCAAGTTCGTGGGCGAGGAAGAGATGGTTCCGGCAGTTGTGCTCGACCTCCAGCGGGTGGATCAGTCCTGCGGTATCGCGCAGCCCGTACCGCACTTCCCGGCAGGGGCCGGGGCAGGTCCGGTATTTTGTCGTTTCCTCCCTCAGGGCCGCGGGCAGGCAGTGGTCGCTCACCATTGCCGGCAGGGGCCCGTGGATTACCGCCTCCAGCGGCACGGGAAACTCCCGGCACATGAGGAGAATCTCTTCGTAGCAGAACTCCAGGGGTGCGGTGGCCTGCACGACCCGGTGCCTTTGCAAAAGCTCGACTGCCTTCCGGTTTCCCAGGTTGCAGGCGTAGTCCGCGTACAGGGGGAGCCGGGTGGCGCTTGCAGCCGCATAGACGGCGCCCAGGTTGGCAACCAGGATGCCGTCTGGCGCCAGCTCTTGGGTTTTCTCCAGGAGCAGGTTGATTCTTCCCATATCTCCGGGCATGGTGATGCGCGGTGTCCCGATCACAATCTGGACCCCCCGTTCCCTCCCCAGGGCAGCCAGCCTCCGGAGCTCCTCCAGGGACCAGGGGGGCCCCTGGCTGATGTAGTTTTCTCCGCTTGTATAAATGATGTCGGCACCGCCGGCGAGGGCAGCCAGCGCCGCTTTATAAGAGCCGGCTTTTACGGCAAGGAGCGGCTTGGGAGCCTCCTCCCCCTCTTGCCCGGGCTCAGGAAGGGGATTGACGGGGAGGTCTTCAGGCGCAATCACCGGCTCCTTTGCAGCCTGGCTGAAAAAGCGGGGCTCCCTTTCTCCCGTGTAACCGATTGAGGCAGGGCCCGGGTTTCCGAAGGCGTACATGGGGCTGAGGTCCCGCACCCGCATCTTGAGAAGGGCTTCGAATTCATCCCAGTCGAAGCTGTACCCCAAGGGGTCTTTGTAGTAGCGGTCCAGGGCACGCCGGTAAAAGCCGATCAGGGGGCCGAGGTAGTCGGCCTCCCGCATCCTCCCTTCGATTTTGAGCGAGGAGATCCCGGCATCGATCACCTCGGGAAGGTAGGGAAGGAGGCACATGTCTTTCACGGCAAGAAAGTAGGGCCCCGGGGCCCGGACCGGGAGCGCGGCTCCCGAATCCCGGTCCACCAGCTCAAAAGGCCACCGGCAGGGCTTCAGGCAGCGCCCCCGGTTCGAGCTTTCACCGAAAAGCATCCCGCTGTGGTAGCACTGGCTGCCGTGGGAGAAGCACATATCGCCGTGGGTGAAGTATTCCAGCTCCAGGTCGGGCACCTGAAGGTGGAGGTATTTGATCTCGGAAAGGGTGAGTTCGCGGCTTAAGATCACCCGTGTAATCCCCAATTCCTGTAAAAAGAGCAAACCCTCCAGGTTGTGGGCGTTCATCATGACGCTGGCATGGAGGGGAATGGTGAGCTCCAGTTCCTGCGCGAGGCGGGCAACTCCGAGATCCTGAATGATCATTCCATCTACGCCGATCTCCTGCAGAAAGATGAGATAGCCGGTGAGTTCGGAGATCTCTGCGCCGGTCAGGAGGTTGTTGACGGTTACGTAGACCTTAACATTGCGGGAATGGGCAAATTTCACTGCCTCCTGCAGTTCTTCTTCGGTGAAATTAAAGTCCCTCCGGTGCAGCCGCATGTTGTACTTCTTGCCGCCCAGGTAAACGGCGTCTGCCCCGGCGGCGGTTACGGCTTCAAGCGCCTCCCATTTTCCTGCGGGAGCGAGGAGCTCGACGCGGGGAACTTCTTGCATCCTTTTCATTGGTTTGACTCCCACCTTGTCAGTTTTTTAAAATACGACAACATCCAGGAACGTGAAGAGGAAAACGGTCACTCCGATCACCTGGTTTACAGAATAGGCCGCAAGCGTCACTCTTTTCAGATCGTCGGGCTTCACCAGCAGGTGCTCCCAGCAGAGAAGCCCCGCTGCTCCGAGTACGCCGAGGTAGTAGAGAGGGCCCAGTGTTGCGTAAGGAGGGGCAAGAAAGGCCGGAACGAGCAGGAGCAGGATGATTGCGGTGAAGTGAAGGGCCCTCGCAATTTTCAAAGCGTTTTTGATCCCGAAGCGGGCCGGAATGGCGTGAAGCCCCTCCTGCCTGTCGAATTCCAGGTCCTGAGTGGCGTAGATGATGTCGAAGCCGGCGACCCAGCACATCACGGCGCCGGTGAGGAGCAAAGGGGGCACGGCGAAGCTCCCGGTTACGGCCAGCCAGCTGGCGGTTGGGGCGATCCCGCAGGCAAACCCCAGCACCAGGTGGGAAGCCCAGGTGAACCGTTTTGTGTAGGAGTAAACGGCCAGGATGAAAACAGCAAGAGGAGCCAGCTTCAGGCAGAGGGGGTTCAACTGCCAGGCTCCCACAAAAAGGAGCAGGAAGCCCAGGATGCTCAAACCCAGCACCTCGCCCGGAGAAACGAGCCCGCGGGGAAGGTGGCGGTGGGCGGTGCGGGGGTTCCTGGCATCGATCCGGGCGTCGACGAGGCGGTTCAGGGCGTTGGCGGCGTTGCGCGCCCCGAGCAGAGAAACTATAATCCAGAAAAAGGTCTGCCACGAAGGAAGGCCCGCTGCGGCCAGGATCATCCCCACCAGTCCGAAGGGGAGAGCAAACAGGCTGTGGCTGAACATCACAAGTTCCCCGTACAGTTTGATTCTTGCAAGGGCAGCGGAAACTCTGGAAACGGGAACGGCCATGCTGGCGTTTTCTCTCCTGAACGTTTTTTTAATATAAACTTTTCGCTGTCGGGGCGGCTTTTCCTCTTAGCTGTCTTTTTTCACTTCAAATTCTTTCTTCCTGTATAGAAAAGACGGTTCTTCCGTAAACTAAGGAATGTTAACAATCATTCCAGATTAAGGAGGTTTCCGGATGGGCTTGCCTTTGCGTTTAAAAATTTTCTGCGGCCTGGTTTTTCTCCTTGTTGTTCTGGCCGCCGCGTTCGGCTCTTCCTTCTTGGTGGCGGATGTCCTCATCCCGCCCGGGGGAGGGGAGGTTCGTGTTGCCGAGGCGGCGCCGGAGTCGTACTGGGACAATTTGTGGCTGCTGGCCCGCGTCATTCAGGGGGAGGCAGGGGATGAACCTTTTCTTGGAAAGGTGGCGGTGGGGGCTGTCCTGCTCAACCGGGTGCGGAGCGGCTCCTTCCCGAATACCCTGGCGGGTGTGGTTTTTCAGCCTCTTGCCTTTGAATCTGTTGCGAACGGGCTGATCTGGTGGCGCCCCCCCTCTCTCGAGTCCATCCGGGCGGCAGCAGCGGCGCTGGCCGGGTGGGACCCTACTTACGGTGCCCTGTATTTCTGGAATCCGGCAAAGCCGGTCAACCCGTGGGTCTGGACAAGGCAGATCATCACCCAAATCGGGCGTCACATTTTTGCAAGGTAAGGAGGAGATTGAGATGAAGTGGACGCGCCAAACCGGAGCAGTTGTGGCGCTGGCGGTTTTCTGGGGAGCGACTGCTTTTTGGGGGATCGGCCAGCTGCGCGCCCGGCGCCAGGCAGAGGCCCTGCTCCAAAACAAGTACAACCGCGCCTTTTACGAATGCCTGCAGAGGACGAAAAACGTAGAGGTCCTCTTGTCAAAGGGGCTTGTCAGCGCCTCCCCGGAGCAGATGGATACGCTCTTTTCCGACCTCTGGTACAATTCCAATGCTGCCCAGGAAAATTTGAACCAGCTTCCGGTTTCTCATAATGTGATTGCCAGAACTGCAAAGCTCTTGACGCAGGTTGGGGATTATGCTTACTCCCTGGCCAGGCGCAACCGGGGCGAACCGCTCAAACCGGAGGACTGGAGGACGATGGAACAGCTGTACAGGAAGGCCGGCGTCCTGACCCGGGAACTCACCTCAATCGAGCGGGAGGCATCCTCCGGGAGGTTTCGCTGGACCGAGGTGAAGCAGGGACTCGCCCGGCAGCTGCCCCGGGAGCCTGTTGCGGCCGCAGACCACAGCTTCCGGCGCGTCGACACCCAGCTTCAGGAGCTCCCCGTCCTGGTCTACGACGGGCCCTTTTCCGACCACATAGAGCGGATGAAACCCCTTGGACTTACGGGAAAAATAGTTACCGCAGAAGAGGCAAAGGAGATTGCCCGCCGCTTTCTCGACCCGGGCGGGGCGCGCATCCGGGGGGCGAGAATCGCAGGCCAGATCCGGGGGAAGATACCCGCCTACAGTGTCGAGTTCCGGGTGGGAGAGAGGCCCTGGGAGATCATCTCTGTTGACGTCAGCAAAAAAGGGGGCCACGTGGTTTACATGCTCAACCCGCGGGCCGTCCCGAAGGCGAAGCTCAGCGACGAAGAGGGAAAGGCGCGCGCCCAGGCGTTCCTGGCCTCACGGGGTCTTCTCAACATGGTGCCCACGTACACCTTGCGGGAGCAGAACATCCTGACCGTTTCGTTTGCCTACCGGCAGGATGGAGTTGTGATTTACCCGGATCTGATCAAGGTCCAGGTGGCGCTTGACAACGGACAGGTTTTGGGGTACGAAGCGCAGGGTTTTCTCACCTCCCACCACCAGAGGACCCTCCCCGCGCCCCGGGTGACCCTGGAGGAGGCGCGAAGGCGTTTGAGCCCCCGCGTGAAGGTGGCGGCAGAACGGTTGGCGGTGATTCCCACCTCGGGCCAGCAGGAGGTGCTGACTTACGAGTTTAAAACCCAGCTGGGGAAGGATATTTTTCTGGTCTACATCAACGCCCTGACCGGGGATGAAGAGCACATCCTCAAACTGTTGAAAGTGCCCACTGGAACCTTGACCCTTTAACCTGGACTGTGATGAGAAAAGCCCGGCTTCCGGCCACCCCGCAAGCCGGGCTGCAGACGTACACCTGCCGGGGATGCTACTTAATCCGGAAGGTGATGGTGACGCTGGCGCGCACCTGAAGTTCACCCGGTTCAATGGGGGTTGGGGCGCCTCCCGCCTCGATCATTTTCGCCTGCCGGATTGGAGGCTGGTAGTCGCTGCCTGTGCTCTCCTGCACCGATAAGACCCCTGTCAGCCTGACGCCCAGGGCCTGGGCGATGGCTTCTGCCTTCAGCCGGGCCTCCCGGCAGGCATTTTGCAAGGCTTCCCGCTGGGCGGCGGCGGGATCTTTTTTAAGAAATTCGATGCTTTCCACCTTGTTGGCGCCTGCTCTGACGGCCGCATCAATTGCGGTTCCCACCATCCCGGTGTCGTCCAGGGTGACCAGGAGCGTGTTGCTGACCCGGTAGGAAACTATCGTGGGGGGCTTGTTTTCCTCCGGTTTCGGGTAGTGGTACTCCGGCCAGATGGAATATTCCCGGGTTTCGATTTTTTCTTTTGGAACCCCGGCTTTCACCAGCGCGCCGATGACTTTGTTGGCAAGTTCCGCATTTTCCTGCTGGGCCTCCTTTGCGGTGGGTGCCAGCGTAAGCACCCCCAGGCTTACCTTTGCCTGGTCGGGTTTTACGCTTACCTGGCTGCTGCCGGTAGCCACGATCTGGGGCTGCTGCTCTTCAGCTTTCGCCTGGGCAGGGTCGCCCAGCAAAACGCCTCCAAGCAGGGAGCCCGCGGCCAGCAGGGTGGTGAGCAGCAAAATAAAGACCGCTCTTGTTTTTGTTTTCATCTCAAACCAGCTCCTTTCACATTTTTCGCTTTTCGGTTTGCCGGCCAGCCTCCCTGGCTAGTGAATGGAATCGGCTACCTTTTTCAGCTCTTGATAGGGAACGGTTCCGGACAGGACCAGGAGAAAGCGGCGGTCCTCCTTCTGGGCATACCAGGCGATTTTGCTCTCACCCCCTGCTTCGTGGCGCGCCCTCTCCGCGGCGGGAAAAAGGGTGTCCACCCCTTCCTGATACTCGAAAGAGCCGGCTGGAATTATTTCCAGGCGGATCCATGCTCCGGTGTCGGAATTGACATAGGAAATCAACAGCGATTCCTGAGCTGCAGGTGCCTCCCTCTCGATTTCCTGCTTCTCTGATCCAGGCTCAGCCCCCCCTCCTTTGCTTCCTGGAGAAAAAGAAAGGCTTTCGAAGACAAAGCCCGCGGGCAAGTAGGTAGGGGCAAAGGGGATCTTGAGTTCTCCTGCACTTTTTGGGATCCCTGGATTAAGGGGTTCCGGCTCCGGCTCAGGTCCTCCAGGCCCGAAAAGAATCTCTCCTTTTTCGGGCACCTTCCGCATTCCCCTGCTCCCTTCAATCTGCTTGCTTCTTGGGGTATTCCCCTGGAGGCTCTTGTGCTGAGGGGTTGTTGCCGCGCTTTCTTTTGAAAAAAGCGGCAGTTTCGCGCCCGGCGGGGGTTCTTGCAGTTTTCCATCTTGAGGGACCTCGGGAGCGGGAGAAGTGGTTTCTAAAGGCTGCTGATTCTTGCGTTTCACTGATTCCTCTGCCGCCTTATGTGGCGTGGTTATACCGCGGTGCAGCGGGGAGAGCAGATCAAAGGCGGTACCGTAGAGGAATGCCAGGACGAGAAAAACGGCCAGAACCGGGGCAAGCCAGGGTTTCACCAGGATCTTGCCTAAAGCGGAAAATAAAGGCGGAAATAATTGGGGACTCTGCCGGGCGGAGCAAATTTTTTCCATAACCTTTTTTGTAAAACCGGGGGCGAGTTCCGGAACCGGAAATCCAGCCCGAATCTTTGCGGCCTCCTGGATCCTGTGGTTGAGGAGCTCCCTGCACGTGCTGCAGCATTTAAGGTGCTCTTCAACCCGCGCCCGCATGCGTTCCTCCAGTTCCCCGTCGAGATAGAGATCGAGGATCTTTACTATTTCCCGGCACGGGAGCATGTTTTCACCTCCCTTTTCTGCTGCTCCCTTCCCCCGACGGCCCGTTCTTCACCGGGTTTTCCCTCAAGCAAGGCCCGGAGTTTCTGCCTCGCCCGGTAGAGCCGGACCTCCACATTGTTGCGGTTTGTCTGGAGAATGAGGGCGATTTCTTCATAGCTGAGTTCTTCAAGGTAGCGCAGGATAATGACCAGCTGGTCAAGGGGCTTGAGCCTTTTCAAGGCAAGAGCGACCTCCGTTTTGGCCTCTTTCTCTTCCCAGGCAGCTTCGGGATCCGTGTAGTCCCTGCCCGCTTCGCTTCTTGAGGAGGGATTGAGGTTGAGAAACTGATCCCAGGAAAGAAGCTGGTGTTTTTTCAGGCGCCGCAGTCTGCTCAGGGCGAGGTTGGTCGCAATCCGGTAAAGCCAGGGTTTGAACGGGCGCGCCTGATCGTACTGGGAGAGGTGTTGGTAGCATTTTAAGAAAGCATCCTGCGCCACGTCCTCGGCCTCCTGCCAGTCTCTGAGTAAACGATAGATAATCCGGTAAACCGCCTGCTGGTAACGCTCCACAATTATTTCAAAGGCCCGCAGATCACCCGCGCGGGTCTGCCGGACCAGTTCCTGGTCTGAGGGATACTCTTTCATTGCTTTCCGCCTTTCCCAGCCTGGGCTCTGCTTTTAATACGCAGCCGGTTATGGAAATCTTACAAGGTTGTAAGGCTTCGATTTGCCTGGAGGCGCGGTCGGACTTTTTGCTGGCTGGCCTTTATAATTCGAGCAAGTTTGCTCAGTTTGCTCAGTTTCCCCTGAGTCAAGGAATTTAGCCAGATATTGGAGGCAGCTTTTCGGGGCGGTTGTTGCGGGGAGGGGATCACCAGGGAAAATGGGGGAGGAAAAAGTTAAGGCAAGAAAAAAGAAAAAGGGGTAGGAAACCACCGGCCGACGGCAATAACCCACCCTTTTCTTTTTACTCGGTCTCGATTTTGAGGGTCCGGCCTTTGGGGACCTCTGCTTTCGGGAGGATTATTTCGAGGACGCCGTTCTTAAAGGTAGCTCTGGCCAGTTCGGGTTTGATTGGGACCGAAAGGGGAAGGGAACGGGCGAAAGATCCGTAGCTGCGCTCGCGCACGTGGTACTCCCCTTCTTTTGTTTCCTTTTCTTCTTTGACTTCTCCCCGAATGAAAACTGCGTTTTCCTGGACGGTAATTTCGACATTTTCCGGGCTGTAGCCGGGCAGGTCCGCCTTTATCACGAACTCTGCACCGCGGTCGACCACGTCCACAGAAGGCTTCCATTCACCCCAGCCTGGAATGGGAAGGCGGCGGGTGATGGTTTCATCGAAGAGGCGGTTGATTGCCTCCCTGAAAGAAGCCAGTTCCCGCCAGGGATCCCAGCGCATCAAAGCCATCTGACCAACCTCCTCAGAAATTTTAAAGTAGCTTCCTACCCCCAATTTTGTCCCGTTCTGCTGCATTTTAATTATAGAATCTCCTGGTACTGATGTCAAACTATGCCAGAAGTTGGACAGACGGGCCGGGTGGCTGCAGGCCCCTTAGGAGGGGCGAAGGGATCCGAACCTTGTGAGGGGTTTCAGGAATAAAAAGATGAGATTCCCGGGGCAAAATACTCTTGGAGTTTGCAGCAGGCCTTTCCTTCCCCGCCTGGGAAGGGGAGTAGACTTTTGGAGCCCTGTCCCATCCGGAGGAGTATGCGATTGACGAAGGGGTGTGGCGCACCAGCACTGCCCTCTGATCAGCTATGAAGTGAAGGGGGGGGCGAGCCGCCTCCATTGTCGAAGCCCCGCGAGGCTCCCTTTTTCGCCGCTACTGTTTGAATGAGCAGGGATTTGTCGAAAAGCGCGGATTATCTGATTTTCCCCCTCTCGCCTCAAACGGTAAAACTCATCTTAATATGAAAAAAATCGTCAAATTTTTCAGAATTTACTTGCAGGATTTTTGTGGTTTTAATAGAAAAAATAAACTAGCAAGCTTATTATCAGGCCATCTCCAACCCTTCCTATAGGGAACCGTACTCTTTCGCGCGGTTCCCCCCTTTTTTTAAGAGTTGTGAAAGAGTCGCGCCTGGTCTTCTTCATCTCACAGGCTCCATGCGCTGGCACATCCTCCAGCCATTTGCCGTAATACCGTTCAGAGGCGCCGTCAGGCGCTTCTTTTTCCGGCAATGTAGCGTACCAGCCCGTGGATGTTGAGCTCAAGGGAAAGCTTTATTTCTGCAGTTATTTTGCCTAAAACTTCCTGGGGGATTTCCAGCACTTCCCGGAGGAGCCAGTTGTAAAGGCGGGTGCAGGCGGCTGCTTCATCCGCCTCCTCTTTTTTAAGGCTTTCCGCAAGCTCGAAGGCTCTTTCCACGACGTTCCGGTATTTTGCCAGGAGGCGCTCTGTTTCCGGGGATGCTCCGAAGTGGGAATAGTAGAACCATTTTGGCTGAAAAGCAGCCAGCTTATCCGCGCTACGAAGCGCTTCTTGCGGCTCAAAGCGCGGGGGCACCATCGCGGGAAGGAAGATCTCGTATTTTTGGTGATCCCGCACGTGGTCGATTTTGACGCCCAGGGAGTCCCCGACAAAGATTCCGTTTGTGAGGTCGTCGTGGATGCAGATGCAGTGGGAGGCGTGACCCGGAGTCTCCAGCAGGGTCAGGGTTCTCCTGCCCAGCGGAATTTGCCGGGAGTCCCTTGCAGCCTCCATCTTTTCCTCGGGGATGGGGAGGAACTCGCAGGGATGGAAGGGGTATGCCATGCGGGCCTTTCGTGTAGCCGCCTTCAGGTCAGCAGGGGCTGCGAGGTGAGGAGCGCCTCTCGGGTGGACGATCACCCGGGCGTCTGGAAAAAGCTCCAGGAGCCAGCCTGCACCCCCTGCGTGGTCAACGTGGATGTGGGTAAGAATGATGAACTGCAAATCGCGCGGTTCGAGGCCGGTTTCCTGCAGGCCCAGAATCAGGCGCTCCCTGCTGTGCGCCGCTCCCGTGTCAATGAGGGCGGATCTTTCATCACGCACAAGATAAACTGAAGTCCGGTTGGGGATTCCCATGTCGAAGGCATCGATGAGAAACACTCCTTCTGCTACTTCCCGAACAGCCAGCTTGGACCACCCCTCCTCATAATCCGCTTTTAGCAATCAGGTAGATTCCAGTAAAGATCAGGAACCCGCCGAGCCACCCTGTCCAGCTCACCTTTTCGTGGAAAAGCAGTACCCCGGCTGCCATTCCCAGAATGTAAGCCAGGCTCTGCAGGGGATAAAGGGTGCTCAGGGCGGCGCGGGAAAGCGCAACCAGCCAGATGACTGTGGCTGCACCAAAAAGAAGAATTCCGCCCCAAATCCAGGGAGAAACAAAGAGACGGGGGAGCGCGCTCAGGTCGAGGCTGCCGAGCCGGTTGACCCCCGTTTTCCAGAGAATCTGGCCCGCCACCAGAAGAACGACATTGGCTAGCACCAGCCCCAGTGTTTTATACAACTTCTTTTTGCTCCCTTCCTTTTTCTTTTGCAAGTTCGTAGCGCAGCAGGGCGACTTCCTGGGCCAGCCGGACCACCCGCCTGGAGAGCTGGGAGAGCACCACCGAGAAATGGAGCAGGAGGACAAAGCAGAACATGATCGCCACGAAAAATAAGAGCGAAGGGGGGTAATAAATCTTCAGGATTCCGGCCAGCCGGTCCAGCAGGGAAGGCCCGAGCGCGAGCACGATGATCACCAGGGCGGCGAAAAGCCAGAGAAGGGCGTAACGCTCCTGCAGGCTCCCGTTCCGGACCAGCCTGAGTACCAACAGTAAGAAGAGAAGGGCAATGATGACGGCGCCGGTGTAGATGTCAAAATGCATTTTTTTCGGTCCCCCACTTGATGTTTTTAAAAATGGCGAGAGATACCTTGAGCATGTAATAGAGAGAGCGCCCCAGCGTAATAGAAGATGAGCCGTGGGCGCGTTCCAGCATCCGGACCGGAACCTCTTTCAGCCGCTTCTTTAAGAAACAAAGCTGGGCAAGGACTTCCACCTCAGGGTAGTCGGTGGGATATTCCTGCGCGAAAAGATGGATTAATTCTTTGTTTGCGGCGCGATACCCGCTCGTGGTATCGGTAATCAGGCGCTTGTAGAGCAGGGAAATAATCGAAGTAAAAACAAGCATCCCCAGCCGCCGCAAAAGCGGAACGCGGTATCCGGCACTGCCGAGGAACCGGGAGCCCAGCACAAGGTCTGCCTCGCCGGCGAGCAGCGGCCGGAGGAGCTGGTCCAGGCAGGCGGGATCGTGCTGGCCGTCTCCGTCAACCTGAACCGCAATGTCGTAATTGTAGGTTGCGGCGTAGCGGTAGCCGGTTTGGACCGCCCCTCCGATGCCCAGGTTAAAGGGAAGATTGACAACCTCGGCTCCCGCTGCTGCGGCCGCCTCACCCGTCCTGTCCTGGGAGCCGTCGTTGACCACCAGCACGTCGACGCCCTGCAGTTTCAGCTCCCGGACCACTTCCCCCACCGTCTTCTCTTCGTTGTAGGCCGGGACGATGGCCAGCACCCGCGTTTTCCCCCGCGTGCACTCCTTATTCTTCATTTCTTGAACACCACATCTCACCAATTTTTTCACCCGGTTACTTTTCGCCCCTTAGTGTCTTAAATCCTGCCGGTGCTGTACAAATCTTTTCCAGAAATATATAATCAAGTTCGGGGCAAGGTGGTGGTGGGGGTGCTTTTCCAGAGGTTTTTTCGCACGTTTTTCCGCCAGGAAATTCTTTTTTTCCAGCTTCTCTGTCTTGCTCTGGCTCTGCGGTTTTATGTGGTTGCCGTACAGGGCCCGTCTCTGGAGCTGGGCTCAGATGATTTAATGTACCGGCGGAGCGCCAGGATCCTTGTTGCTTGCTACAGATTCACCACGTTTGACCCCGGCCGTTCCAGCGCCTACGTGATGCCGGGATATCCTCTTTTTTTAAGCATCTTTTACATCCTCCCCGACTTTCTTCCCCGGGAGTTGTTAATCCGGATTGCCCAGGGTCTCCTGTCCGTGCTCCAGCTCTTTTTTATAGGGATGATCGCCCGGAGGCTCACCTTGGGGCCCTGGGGGCTGCCGGCCCTTGGGGCCGCCGCCCTTTACCCGCCGCTGGTGGCGCTCCCCGGGTATTTTTTGACCGAAAGCCTTTTTGGCCTCCTGACGACCGCTGCAGTTTATTATAGCCTTGATTTCCTGGACAGGCTGAATATTTCCGCCGCTTCCTCCGGCGGGCGCGCCTTGCTGCGGCACGCTTGTTTGCTTGGCCTCCTCTGTGGATTTGCGGCTCTGGTTCGTCCCACCGTTCTCCCTCTCCCGGTTTTATGTTTGGGGGCGATTTTTCTCCGTTCTGGAGGAGGGCGCGCCAGAACCGGATTCTTGTACCGTCTTTTCGAGAGAGAGAGGTGGCGCCTGGGTTTTGTTCTTCTCCTCTGTTTCTGCCTGCCCTTGATCCCCTGGTGGCTGCGGAACGCCGTTGTTTTCCGGCAGTTCATTCCCCTTTCCTCGGAAGGGGGTTCTCCCCTGCTGCTGGGAACCTATCCGGAGGGGCTGCACCGGGGTTATGCTCCCGACTGGCCCTCCAGCAAAAACGAAATGGAGATGAACAGGGCGCGTACAGAGCTTGCCTGGCAGCGCATCAAGGCGGGCTTCACCCGGGAGACCGGGAAGTACCTGCATTACTACCTGATCCGGAAGCCCTATTTCCTGTGGATTGTCCCCTTTTACCCCCGGACGGTGCTGGGAATTGCGGGTTCTTACTTTCTTCCTTTTCAATTCGCTGTTTTCATTCTGGCGGTTCTGGGGGCCGTTCTCCTGGTCCTTTCCCGGCAGGGAGCAGGCGTTCTGCTAACCGCCTTTCTGGCCGCCTACACCCTGGAGCACATGGTCTACTTCAGCTACGGGCGCTACGGCCTCCCTTTGCTTCCGCTGGTCTTCCTCCTTGCAGCGGTTCCGCCTGCCAGAATCAGCCGGTACCTTCTTTGCTCTGTAGAGAAATGTAATTATCCTGTAAAGCTCAAGAAAGTGGAAAAAGACGCTTCGCGTATTGAACCTTGCCGGACGGAGAAGGCGGTATGGCCGGAACAAACTCCAGGGTGATATCTACCTCCCCAAGCGCCTCGAGAATCTTGTTTTTGAAAAATTCAACCTCCTGTTCGGCGAAATTTTTTCCTTTTACTATTTTCAGGATGACCGCGCGGGGCGCGGACTGGACCAATTGAAACTGTCTGATTCCGTCGAGATTGCGGGCGATGTGGTTGAAGAAGTGGCCGTGGATGAATTCGCCGTTTCTACCCACGAAAACGTCGTCCTCCCGGCCTTCGATATTTCCCATGAGAGGCAGGTTCACCCCGCACGGGCACCGTTCGGGTGAGAGTGCTGCGAGATCTCCTAGCTGGTAGCGGAGGCGGGGCATTGCAAAATTGTTCAGGTCTGTTACCAAGACCAGCCCTGTTTTTCCTGTTTCTGCCGGCTCTTTGGTTTTCAGGTCGACGATTTCTAAATAGAGGTTTTCGGCGCTGATGTGCATCCCTCCGCAGGGGCACTCGTAAGCGATAATTCCGCCGTCCCGGGCGCCGTACTCGTTGACTGCTTTGCAGTTGAAAAAACTTTCGATTGCAGTGCGCATGTCTTCGTGAAGGGTCTCTGCCGTAGAGACAACTCCTTTTAAGCGTGGTTTCAGCTTTATTCCGGACTCGGAGGCGAGTCGGGCGAACAGGGCAAGAGCCGAAGCGTACCCGTAGATGTAAACGGGCCGGAGCGAATTGATTTTTTTCGCGTATTCTGCCAGACCTTCGGGTTTCATTCCGTAAGCAGGGATGATGATCCTGTTTTTAAGGTATCTTTCTTTCAGGTAATAGAGAAGCTGCTGGTTCTGGCTGAGCTCCAGGGGGGAACCCCAGATCATCGCCGAAGGGTCTCCGATTTCGATGCCCCACCAGGAAAGGCCGCGCCACCTTGCCGCTTCGTAGTGCTCTACAGTTGCCCGGTCTAAATAAAACCTTACAGGTTCCCCGGTTGATCCCCCGGTTCGGTTGAGAATCAGGTTTTCCGGCTTTTGTCCTTGAGCCAGATAGAGATTGGTGTTCTCAATGAAGTTCTGTTTGGTTAAAATCGGAAGTTGTTTAAGCACACCTTCCGGTTCCCGTTCAACTTGGTCGAGCAGGTAGGCGAAGGGCTGGTAGGCGGGAACCCTGGCGAGGCAGTGACGCAGCAGCACCGCGAGTTTTTTCTGCTGGAGGCGCCTGATTTCGTCCGGCGGGAGGAACTGGGTTTGCTTTAGATAGGACAGGTATTGACGGATTTTGTTTCCTTTGAACCTTTCCATGGCAGGGAAGGCGAGGTATTTGATTAACGCCTTGTTCAAGCTCATTTTCTCAACCGCCCTGATTTTTTTATCTTTTTTCCTGGCAGGCAGATGCCGCAGTTTAATTAGATTTCAATTTAGATTCTCCTTCAGGAACCGGTTTTCCTGGATTTTTTATCTCTTGAACACCACATCTCACCAATTTTTTCATCCTGTTACGTTTCGCTCCTTTGTGTCTTAAATCCTGCCGGCGCTGTACAAATCTTTTCCAGAAATATATAATCAAGTTGAATTGTCTGTCGTCGGGGGTAGATAGTTTGATAAATACAAGCAAGGGCAAATTTTTGATGGCAGCAACCATATTGTTGTTGGGTTGTATATTTTTCATTGATAGTCTTCATGCTACGAGGCCTTCCTGCTTAAAACAAAATAGGGCTCAAGGGGCGGTAGCTTCCGGGCGCCAGGTGGCGGCGGTTTTCTTTCACCAGATACAGGAAAAGCCGGGGCCCTATACCGTTTCTTTAAAAGAATTCCGGGAAACGCTCGACTCCCTACAAAGGGCCGGCTACGTTTTCATCGCTCTGGACCAATTCCTTGCTTTTGTTGAGGGGCGGGGTGATGTGCCGCCTGGCGCCGTCCTCCTGGCGGCAGACGACGGGTACGAGGGCATTTACAGTCTGGCTTTTCCGGCCCTGAAGGCGCGCCGAATCCCGCTGGTTGTCTTCCCCATCACCAAATGGCTCGCCCCGGTGCGCCGGGAGGAGCTCCACCTGCCGAAGGTTTCTCCGGAGCAGCTGCGGTTGATGGCAGCGAGCGGGCTTGTTGCCGTGGGTTCCCACACCCACGAGGGGCACAGTACCGTTGGCGGACAGCCGTACTACCAGGCAAGACTCCATAGTCCCTGGACGGGCCGGCCTGAAACCGGAGACGAACGCCGGGCCCGGATCTGGAACGATCTTGTGGTATCCCGCGCTGTTCTCGAGGAGATCGTGGGGAGGCCGCCGTCCGCGCTTTCCCTGCCCTTCGGTTGCACGGGCAGGGAGGTCCGGGAGGCCGCCCGGAGGGCCGGTTTCCGCTGCATTTTTGCCGGGCGGGAAGGATTGGTGGACCGGAAAACCGACCTCATGGACCTTCCTCGCGTCAGGTGGGAGCGGGGGCCGCTCCTCAAACAATTAAAAAATCTCGGCCACCAACCCGGACTCCCCCGGTACAAGAAAGAGAAGCGTCAAAAACAGGCGGAGGGTTATTTTCCACAAAGCTCCTTCGCCTCTTTCATTCATGGTTAATAACGTAGCGGTTGCGCTTGATAGTAATAAGATGATGCCCAAAGGCTCCCCTTACTGTTCCAGTGGCAACCTGGAGACTAAGGGAGTTTCCTGGCGGGATAGACTGCGGCACAAGGAAAGGCCAGGCTGTAGGCCAAACAAGGGGACGGTTCTCATGTTTGCGCAAGCAAGTAAGGTAAGTGCCGAAGCACGAAATCAAAAAAATTAAGTGGTAGACCGGTTAATGTTCTGCACCAGATGGAAAAACCAGAGCGGGATAAAATCTTGCAGAAAATCAAGGAGATAGAGGGGAGTAGCCTCAGACAGATTGCGAGGATAACATAACAGGGTTGACTGTTAAAATAAAGCCTGAAGGGGACAAACAGCAGAACCGTCCCCCTGTTTGTCTGTCCCCCTGTTTGTCCGAGCAGAATAAATTCGGGAAAATGCCTGTAGTGTGAACTGCAGTAATGAACCTTGCATTTTCAGGTCAGTCAGCGCTTATTGCAACCTGCACCTCCTTTAGGATAAAATACCCTCAAGAAAATTCAAGAGGCCATCTGAACCTCCGCTTCTACCTCAAAAACTAAATGAAAGGAATGACCTGATGGTTGAGTCCACGATAAACGCCCAGACGCGCGGCCGCCTGAAAGAGGAAAGGCTCGCGGAAATGCTGAGAAACATGAAATTCAACAAAAAGTACGCTGCCCAGATCTTCAACTTCTTTACGGACGTTCCCCTCCAGGATGTGGCGAAGTTCGCCTCAAGGCACGGAGTTTCAGACGAAGTGCTGGCGGCCTACTACGAGAGATACATCAGAGAGATCTACCCGAACCCGGACTTCGAGGAGATGGTATACCTGGATGTGGAAGAAACTCTTTAAAAAGGCGGTCCGCCTTCTGGACGCCTCCGGGATTCCCCGTAGCGAGTGGAGCTTCGGAGGAGGAACGGCCCTCGCCCTTCACCTCCATCACAGGGAAAGCAGGGATGTCGACATTTTTTTTACCGATGCCCAGCTTCTTACCTTTTTGACCCCGCGACTCAACAGAGCGGCGGCAGAGATCGTCCGCGACTACGTGGAGGGTTCCAGCTTCCTCAAACTGAAGCTCGCAGAGGGAGAAATCGACTTCATTGTGGCTCCCAACCTCACCCGAAGACCTCGCCGGGAAAGCGAAGTTGAAGGGGAATCCGTGTACATAGAAACCCCCGAGGAGATAGTAGTTAAGAAACTCTTCTATAGAGCAGAAACGCTGAAGACGAGGGATGTCCTGGACGTGGCTGCAGCCTACAAACGCAGAAGAGAGGACCTGCTGAGAGAGGCGTTCCCGCTGACGGCGAGAGCCGAAGCTCTCGAGCGGCGGTGGGAGAAGCTGAAAAAGGTATACCCGACAGAGGCCGCCGGGCTGCTCCTCCTTGAGCCGGAACTGTTGAGCGAAGCACCGGAGCTTCTGGAGTCTTTCTTGAAGGAATTGAAAGTGCTTGCCCTCAAGGAAAAAGATAGGCAAACAAGGGGACGGTTCTCATGTTTGCGCAAGCAGGAGTAAGTGACGAAACACGAAATCAAAAAAATTAAGTGGTAGACCGGTTAATGTTCTGCACCAGATGGAAAAACCAGAGCGGGATAAAATCTTGCAGAAAATCAAGGAAATAGAGGGGAGTAGCCTCAGACAGATTGCGAGGATAACATAACAGGGTTGACTGTTAAAATAAAGCCTGAAGGGGACAAACAGCAGAACCGTCCCCCTGTTTGTGCTTGTGTGCTTGGCAGCGAGCGGGCTTGTTACCGTAGGTTCCCACACCCACGAGGGGCACAGTACCGTTGGCGGACAGCCGTACTACCAGGCAAGACTCCATAGTCCCTGGACGGGCCGGCCTGAAACCGGAGACGAACGCCGGGCCCGGATCTGGAACGATCTTGTGGTATCCCGCGCTGTTCTCGAGGAGATCGTGGGGAGGCCGCCGTCCGCGCTTTCCCTGCCCTTCGGTTGCACGGGCAGGGAGGTCCGGGAGGCCGCCCGGAGGGCCGGTTTCCGCTGCATTTTTGCCGGGCGGGAAGGATTGGTGGACCGGAAAACCGACCTCATGGACCTTCCTCGCGTCAGGTGGGAGCGGGGGCCGCTCCTCAAACAATTAAAAAATCTCGGCCACCAACCCGGACTCCCCCGGTACAAGAAAGAGAAGCGTCAAAAACAGGCGGAGGGTTATTTTCCACAAAGCTCCTTCGCCTCTTTCATTCATGGTTAATAACGTAGCGGTTGCGCTTGATAGTAATAAGATGATGCCCAAAGGCTCCCCTTACTGTTCCAGTGGCAACCTGGAGACTAAGGGAGTTTCCTGGCGGGATAGACTGCGGCACAAGGAAAGGCAGGCTGTAGAGGCATCAAAAGACACAGGCTGCGGCTATTTCATCGAATGTCTCAATGATTGCAATTTAATTACTTTTAATCAATAATAATTACAAAAGCGTATTTATTGTAGGAGCCAGATATCTATGGGAGCCAGTACAAAGAATTTCGGCGAAAAAAAGAGGATGGCCTTGTCGGAAAAGCTGAACCGGCTGGGGTTGAAGGCAACTCCCCAACGACTGGCAATTCTTGAATTTCTTGACGGCAATACGTCGCATCCTTCCGCGGAGGAGATCTACCAGCGGCTTAAGCCGCTCTACCCGTCCCTTTCCCTGGCAACAGTCTACGGCACGGTGGAAACCCTCGCAAAAGCGGGGGAACTGCAGGAATTGAATATCGACCCGGTGCGAAAACGTTTCGATCCCAATCCCCAGCCCCACGGTCACTTCCTCTGCCGGGGCTGCGGCAGGGTTTACGATATCGAACTGGATTTTCCCAGGCTGGACTTGCCCAGGGAGCTGGGCGAATTTCTGGCGGAGAGCTACGCCGTCAACCTGTACGGCATTTGTCCCGGTTGCCGAAAGAAACGCCAGAAATAAGGAATGCACGACACAAGGTGATAAGCCATGAAAATTAATCTCGTAAGATTGCTCCTGAACCTGTCCCACAGTCTCGATTTCGCCGGCACGGGAATCACGCACCACCACAAGCGGGTTGCGCTGATGTCCCTGCAGCTGGGAAAGTCCGCCGGGCTGGGCAAAAATGCCCTGTTTGAGCTTTTCAAGGCATCCATCCTGCACGATGCGGGGGCGGTGACCTGGCGGGAAAAGCTGGATCTGGCAAGCTTCGATATTATGGACACATACGATCACTGCTTGCGCGGTTATAAGTTATTTTCCAGCGGGTTCCTCGATTCCATCGCCTGTATCGTCCTCTCCCACCACGATCGCTGGAAGGGAGGAAACCAGACAGGAAAGAGCAGAACGGATATACCGCTCGCCAGCCGCATTATTCACCTGGTTGACCGGGTTGATGTCCTGCTCCGGAGCGATCTCAACATACTCGACCAGCGCCGGGAGATTTTAACCCGCCTGCGGGAACTTGCAGGGGAGGTGTTCGACCCGGATCTCGTCTCCCTGTTCGAAAAGCTTTCGAATAAGGAGAGTTTCTGGCTGGAGCTGCAGTCGCCCTGGATAGACGAGCACCTGATCCCCCTCATTCCTTACCGTTCCATTGCCGTAGAAACGGGCGATCTGCTCAAAATAGCGGAATTGTTCGCCAGGATCATCGACGCCAAAAGCCCTTTTACCTATGGGCACTCCCTCAGGGTCGCCCGGACAGCGCGCCTCCTCGGCCAAAAAACCGGATTGCTGCAAGAAGACTGTGCCTTGCTGGAAGTTGCAGGTTTGCTGCACGATCTCGGAAAAGTAACCGTTCCCGAGGAGTTGCTTGAGAAGCCAGGTGCCCTCACCGAAACCGAGTTCAATATCATTAAACAGCACCCTTATTACACCTACTGGTGGCTGAAGACGGCAGCCCCGCAATCGCCCCTGGCGGAATGGGCGGCGTTCCACCACGAGCGGCCCGACGCCAATGGTTATCCTTTTAGAAAGACCGGCAGAGAGCTGGACCTGCCATCCCAGTTGGTTAGAGCCGCGGACATTTTTACCGCCCTCAGCGAAGAGCGGCCCTACCGGCATCGCCTTAAATGGGAAGAAGTTGAAGGCATTTTGAATCTGCAGGTAAAAGAACGCTTAATGGAAAGGAAAGTTGCAACGGCCCTCTTGTCGAGCAAGACCGAACTTGCCCCGTTTTTCGAGTCGGCATCTCCCGGTTAAATAAAGTGATGCCGACGGGGCTGTGGTAACTGTTGCATTTTTTTGTCCATTAAATTATAATGATTACAAAATTGGATTTGTTCCAATAGCTGTTTTAGATTACTCTGCGCCTGTAAATGCGGACAACTATGCTCTCCACATGAAAAAAAACATAAAGGATAATATTTTTGCTTCCAGTTGCTTGACAGCTGGACAGTATTCAAATAAGAGGAGTGATCAAGAGTGGGAGACGCCATTTTCAGACAACGTTCAGGGGTCCTTGGCGTCGGAATTGTATCCAAATGCGGGCTGCTGACCCCGGCACAGCTCGCCGGACTGGGGAAGCTGGCGGAAACAACCGGTTGCCAGTACTGCAAGATGACCACCCGCCAGACATTGATCTTTTTAATACCGTCGGACAGGCTGGAAGAACTGAGAAAAGGAGTTGCCGCGCTGGGTTTGCGCATCGGGGTTTTTGGAGAAATCGTTCGCAACGTCAAGGCCTGCGCCGGCAACAAAGACTTGTGCCAGCGCGCCCTCAGCGACGTTTTCAGCCTGGGTGGGGAACTGCAGGAGAGGTTTATGAACCGCCCCACACCCCGGGATTTTAAAATCTCCGTTGCCGGCTGCCACCGGGGCTGTACGGACCCGTACTGCGCCGATTACGGCATTGTAGCCACAGGTGAAGATGCGTACAGCATCTACCTCGGGGGACGGGGGGGAAGCCGGAAGCCGGTACACGGAACGCTGATAGCCGAAGGTATTAACGGCGAAGGTGCCGTTGCTTTGCTGGAAGCCATTCTCGAGACCTATACGGAATGCGCCGAGCCGAAAGAGCGGATCTGCAACACCATCGAAAGGGTCGGCCTCGAAAGGTTTCTTCCTTCCGAAGATTTCCTCGCGAAGTACCGCAGCCAGGAAGAAAGCGACTTTCTCAGCTTTGCCGGACTGGGGGGTTGAGCCGTGGCTTCCGGAGACATCAACCTCGAAAAGGTACGGGCGGCAGTGGACCGCTGCTGTAAAACCGAAGCGGAGTGCAACAAATGCGAAAAGGTCAGCTGCCTGATCGGGTACTGCCAGATAGCCCTCGACTATTCTCAACAAAAGCACTCCTTTAGAATTCCCGGGGGCACCCGGCATCTTCCCAGGCGCGACTTCCGGGCCTACTACCAGCCCGACCTGATCCTTGCCCTGGCAGAGGTGCTGCTGCAGTGCCAGGGATGCCGCGACAACCACGAAGAGGAATGCGTCATTAACGTCACCCGCAGCGCCCTGGAACTGGCCTTGCTGGGGGAAAACATCAATTACGAGGGGATTGCACTCCTCTATCTGATGCAGGTCAGCCGGCTCAACCCGGACATCGGCAAGGAACTGCTTCAGTTATACGAGCAGAATAAGTTCGGGAAAATGCCTGTAGTGTGAACTGCAGTAATGAACCTACACAAACAAAGGCACACACAAACAAAGGGACGGTCCTCATGTTTGCGCATCCAAACAAAGGGACAAACAGTAGAACCGCCCCCCGTTTGTAAGCCATGAAGGGGACAAACAGCAGAACCGTCCCCCTGTTTGCCCCCTGTTTGTGCCCCTGTTTGTGTTTGTGCCTTTTTGAACCGTACCGGTCTGTAAGAAAATCAAACGAAGTTCGGTAAAAATCTATGGAACGCTTTTCTTCAGGAAGGCAGGAAGTTAAACAACTAAGGGTAGGAGGAGGACCATGTTTTTTGTAAGCAGGCGGGATTTCTTCTTAAGCTGCGCCCTTTTGTTGCTTGCCGTCTTCCTGTTGCTGCCGGGCGGAAGCTTTCTGTTGCTGAATACCCTGTGGATGCGGATGAGGCTCAGGTGATGGCCGAAAATGCCTTTGAAAGGCAGAACCCGGATCTGGATGCCCGGGGAGGGCGCCATGTCTACTTCGATCTCTTCGCCTACACCATTGAAGTGTACGGCTACGCGAAAGACGGGGAAGATCAGGTTCCGGTGAAAAAGGAAATCTACCGGGTTTACTGGTGGGGAAAAGCCGCCAGGTTTCGATTATGAAGCTGGAAATTTCCTCTCCGGGGCTCCCGAGGTCGTTGAGGGTGCGCTCCGCTGCCAAAATCTTAGCTACTTTTGCCTGCGCGGGAGGCGCCAGGAGGCTGGGATGTTAAGCGTGAGTAAAAATGTCAGGTGGTAGCTATGAATAGGCAATTACCGGTGATAAAAAGTTTGGAGGCAAGGCGAAAGTTTGGGGGTAGGATTATTGAGGCCATGGCACACTAATCGATTGAGAAAAACAGTGATATGACGGGCCGGACCGGGAGCAACTGTTGAATGAGGCCGACAACTGCGCGATAAGCAAAGAGGCTGTGGACAGGTTCAGCGAAGAGTTCTTCGGCAGGAGAATCAAGACGCATCAATCGGTCATGGGGTTTGACTATGTGGACGGGAAGTACTACCCTGCCGGGATGGACGACCACAATTTCAAAACTACTCACATTCAGAAGTTCATCGAAAATGGATACGGCGCACTTGCGGTTTAAGGCTGCCAGCTTGAAACTAAACTTGGGGAGCTTTCGAAATTGAGCCGGAAATGCAGGTTGACACCTGGAGGCGGCTGTGGTAAAGTTAAGGGCAGGGTATAGGAGTGAAATTAAATTAATTTAAAACTGCATAAGATGAGTTGAGACGAGGTGAGCCGAGGGAAGCCGAGATGAGACGACGCGGAGCTGTCTGGGATGCGGACCAGTACTTCGGTACTGGTTTTTTTGTTACTGAAGAGTTGGGCAGGTTGGGAACGTTCGGATTGGTGTAATCCCGATTGCAGGCAATTTAGGGAGGGGATACCTTGCTTTTGATGATCGACAACTATGATTCCTTTACTTTTAACCTGGTTCAGTATCTGGGGGAAATGGGTCAGGAGATCAAGGTCTACCGGAACGATGCCATTACGCTGGCAGAAATTGAGGCGCTGGCTCCAACGGCAATCCTCCTTTCACCGGGCCCCTGCACCCCCAACGAGGCAGGGATCTGCCTGGATTTGATTGCCCGCTTTGCAGGAAAGATCCCCATTTTAGGCGTTTGTCTCGGCCACCAAGCGATCGGCCAGGCCTTCGGAGGGGAAGTCGTCCGGGCGCCCCGCTTGATGCACGGGAAGACCTCCCTCATTTACCACGACGGGCGCACGATTTATACCGGTTTAAAGAATCCTTTCGAGGCGACACGCTACCACTCCCTGATCGTGCGGCGGGAAACCCTCCCTCCCTGTCTTGAGATTGCCGCCGAAACCGATCAGGGGGAGATCATGGGGATCCGGCACAGAGAGTTTTTTGTGGAGGGGGTCCAGTTTCATCCGGAGTCCATCCTCACGGAAGAGGGGAAGCCCCTTCTGCGCAACTTCTTAGAGCAGGCAGAGGCCTGGAACAGGAATTTTGCCCGGGCGGGCAGGCCTGTGCCGTGAACCGATTCGGAAGGGGGGTTATTGCAATGGAAGACCACCTGCAGCCCCGCGAGCCCAAGAAGACGGTCGCGGTGGGAGAGGTTGTTTTCGGGAGCCCCGAGGTCGTCCTGATGGCGGGGCCCTGCGCTGTGGAAGAAAGGGAGTCCCTTCTGGCCTGCGCCCGCGCCCTGCGCCAGATAGGGGTGCGGGTGCTGAGAGGGGGAGCTTTCAAGCCCCGGACCAGCCCTTACAGTTTTGCAGGCCTGGGCAGGGCTGGGCTCCAGATCCTGGCGGAGGCCAGGGAGTTCACGGGAATGGCTGTTGTCACCGAGGTCCTGGACCCCCGGGACGTGGAGCTGGTGGCGGCTTACGCAGACATCTTGCAGGTTGGGAGCCGGAACATGCAGAACTTTGCCCTGCTCCGGGAGGTCGGGAGAAGCGGACGCCCCGTTCTGCTGAAGCGGGGCATGGCTGCAACCTGCGAGGAATGGCTGCTGGCGGCGGAGCACATCAGGGCGGCAGGGAATGAGGAAATTATCTTGTGCGAACGGGGAATCCGCACCTTCGAGACCCAGACCAGGAACACCCTGGACCTGAGTGCGGTGCCGGTCCTGAAAGAGCTGGGCCCCTATCCGGTGGTGGTGGACCCCAGTCATGCCGCCGGGAAGCGGGAGCTTGTCGGAGCGCTGGCGCGGGCCGCCGTTGCCGCCGGGGCCGACGGCCTCCTCATCGAAGTGCACCCCAATCCGGCAGCGGCCCTCTGCGACGGCCGGCAGTCTCTGAACTTGAAAGAATTTTCCCGGCTGGTGCGGGATTTAAGAAGGGTGGCGCGGGCCGTCGGCCGTCTGGTCAGGGATGAAGAGTGGATTTGCCGCGCCGGGAGAACACTGAAAATCAGCCAGGGGGTTGCCAATGATGATTATTAAAGAAACCGGCCCTTTCGATCCGGTTCAGGTCTTCGAACTCTTAAGGGAGCGGCCCTTCAGCTTCTTCCTGGACAGCGGAATGAACCCCGAGCGTTTGGGGCGCTACTCTTTTCTGGGAAGCGACCCCTTCCTGGTCTTCAGGTCGAAAGGGGACCGGGTTGCCATCTGGGAAGGGGGAGCCTGGCGGGAAAGAAGGGCCAATCCCTTTCCTGTTTTGAAAGAACTGCTCCGGCGCTGCCAGGTTCCTTCTTCTGCTCCGGTGCCGGTGGCCGCGGGTGCCTTCGGCTACTTTGCCTATGATCTGGGCTGGCAGCTGGAGAAGCTCCCTAACTGGGCCGAGGACGACCTGGGGTTGCCTGACTGCTATCTGGGATTTTACGACCGCCTGGTGGTAATAGATCACCTGGAGGGGAAGGCATACCTGACCTCCACCGGATTGCCTGAGTCGGGCGAAAATGCCCCGGCGCGGGCGCGCCGGAGGCTGGAAGAGCTTGAGGCCCTTGTTTCCCAGAGCTTTGCCCGGCTTCCGGCACGTGAACAGGAGGAGCCCTTTCTGCCGGGAAATGCCTCGAAGATTACAGGGCACTTCACCCGCGAAACCTACCGGAGGGCGGTCCAGCGGGCGAAGGATTACATTGCAGCAGGAGATATTTTCCAGGTCAACCTTTCCCAGCGCTTTTCCTGCCCGCTGGCAGGCTCACCCTGGTCCCTCTACTGCAGGCTGCGCAGGATCAACCCTGCCCCCTTTTCTGCCTACCTCAATTACCCCGAAGCAGTTGTTGCCAGCGCTTCACCGGAGAGGTTTCTCCAGGTGAGAAACGGGGTGGTGGAGACGCGCCCCATCAAGGGGACGCGCCGGCGGGGGAGAACCCCTGCCGAGGACCGGCGCCTCCGGACGGAGCTTTTAAACAGCGAAAAGGACCGGGCGGAACTGGTGATGATCGTCGACCTGGAGCGCAACGACCTGGGGCGGGTATGCAGCTTTGGAAGCGTTCACGTCCCGGAACTGATCTGCCTTGAGGAGTATGCCACCGTGTTTCATCTGGTCTCGACGGTAAGGGGAACCCTTGCTCCAGGCAGGGACCTGGTCGACCTTTTGATGGCGACCTGCCCGGGCGGCTCCATTACCGGAGCTCCTAAAATCAGGGCGATGGAAATCATCGAGGAACTGGAGCCTGTCAAAAGGGGAATCTATACCGGCTCCCTCGGTTATTTGGGATTTGACGGATCTGCCGATTTAAACATCGTGATTCGCACCTTTATCATCAAAGACGGGACCGCATACTTCCAGGTGGGAGGCGGGATTGTCGCCGATTCGGACCCCGATGCGGAGTACTGGGAAACCATTTACAAGGCGCGCGCCCTTCTCCGGGCGCTGGGGTACGAAGAGGGGGTGGTTGAGGAGTGCCTGGCTTTGCCTGGGTGAGGGGGCGCCTGGTCCCCGAGAACGCTCCCTCGCTGGGGATTGGAGAAAGGGGGTTCCTTTACGGGGACGGCCTGTTTGAGACGGTTCGGGTCTACCGGGGAAAACCTTTTGCCTGGAGGCGGCACCTGGCGCGGCTGGCGGCGGGGTGTCAGGTGCTCCAGATACCCTTTCCAGGTGAAGAGCTTAAGACCGGTGTGGAAGCGCTCCTTGAGGCCTCGGGCCTCGCCGAGGGGTCTCTGAGGGTGACGGTAGCCCGGGGGGAGTCCCCCCGGGGGCTGCTTTCCCCTCCTGGCATCAAACCTACCGTTGTCATTACTGCCCACCCGGGGGAACCCTACCCCCCTGCTGCTTATGCGCGTGGTTTTCGCGCCGCGACCGTCAGCTTTCCCCGCAACCACCTTTCCCCTCTTGTGAGGTTGAAATCCCTCAACTATCTGGAAAATGTGCTGGGGCGCCGGGAGGCGGCCGCGGCCGGGGCGGATGAGGGGATCTTTTTGAACATCAAAGGGGAGGTGGCCGAAGGGACGATCAGCAACGTTTTTCTTGTTTTCCAGGGCCGCTCGATCATCACACCCCACCCGGAGAGCGGGCTTCTGCCGGGGATTACCCGGGAAATCGTCCTTTCTCTCGCCGGCGAACTTGGGTTTTCGGTTGCGGAGAAAATCGTTTTGCCCGAAGACTTCAGGAAGGCCGAGGAGGCTTTTCTCACCAGCTCCCTGCTTGAGGTGATGCCTCTCGTCTCCCTGGACGGGTTCCCCATCGGTTCGGGAAGACCGGGACCGGCTGCGGTGAGCCTGCGCGCCGCCTACCAGGAATACGTACGGCAGAATCCTGTTTAGGGCATTTTAATGCGCGGAACCTGCTCCTGCTGTCGAAGCATGGGGCGAATTTTTTTTCGGTGCAGGAAATTACTATAAAGATAAAGAAATTCTTAAAATTAGCAGGACTGGTTCTGCCAGGCTCAAGCCGTAAAACAGGAGTGCAGGCCCCCGTGATTTCCTATACCGTCCAGCATATCCTGATTTTGCGTCTCCTCATGTGTTATACTTTTGAGTCTGCCCGTTCCCTTCACAACCTTCTTTTTCTGGTCAGCGCCGAAAAAACGGAGCGGCAGCAGCTGGGTTTCTATGATTTTGTCCGCACCCGGACCGGGGCCCACAGCCGGATCGTCCAGCGCATTCTTGAAGATTTAAAGAAGGAAAAGCTTTTTGAAGGGCCCGGCCTGCGGATTACGGATAAAGGAAGGGCGATTTACGCGAACCTGGGCGCCTCCCTTAATCCCTTTTCATCCTTCTGGAATTTGTGCATTGATATTGTGGAACGCTATGGAGGAAATCCGGAAAATTTAAACAAAGCGGTTTTTTATCATCTTGCCTTCAGACGCGCCAAGATCGGGGAGCGGATTCTGCTGCCTTAAAGTTTTTCACGGCCGGGAGGGAGAAACCGTTTCCTCGGCGCAGAAGCTGGTTGGGGGAGGAAACTCCCCCGGAGCCAGCACGCGGGCGATATAGATGTTTTCGTGTTTCGCCAGGTCTATTTCGTGGAAGCCGGGGATTTCCTGGAGGCTGCCGTCGAAAAGAACCCGGACCACCGGACGGTGCTGGCGGCCGCGGTTGACATCCACCACGATCCCGATTTCTCCCGTATTTAACTGTACCATAGTGGTTACGGGATACGGGGCAATGTTTTCTAAAAAAGCATTGACGACAACGCGATCAAACAGCACCCCGGCCTGCGCCGTAATTAAATCAAGGGCTTCGTGGGGCAGGAAGCCCCGGCAGTAAACTCTGTCCGAGGTCAGGGCGTCGAAAACATCGGCAACAGCCGTGATCATCGCGTAGGCGTGAATTTCCTGTCCCCGCAAGCCGCGGGGGTAGCCGCTTCCGTCGAACCGCTCGTGGTGCTGGAAGGCGACGTGGGCCGAAAGGAGCGAAAGTTCCGGATACTGGCGCAGGATCTCGAAGCCTTCTGCGCTGTGTTTTTTGATCACTTCGAATTCGCTGACGCTGAGGGGCTCGATCTTGTTGAGCAGGCTGCGGTCGATCCGGGTTTTTCCGATGTCATGGAGCAGGGCCCCGATCCCCAGTTCGCAGAGTTGATTTCTGCTAAGGTTGAGGGAGATGCCGGTGACGATGGAGAGGACGCAGACGTTCACGGAGTGGGCAAAGGTGTAGTCGTCATAGGCGCGGACTTCCGCCAGATTAATCAGGGCGTTTTTATTGTAGAGAATTTCGCTGATGATGTTGTCTACGGTTTTGCGGGCGCCTTTGATGTTCAGGCGCCGGGCATCCCACGCTTCTTGAAAGAGATTTTTGACCGTGGCAAGGGCCTGCAGCCGGGTTTCTGCAGAAACCACGTCGACGATCTCAATCCCTTCGGTAAGCCGGTCGCAGACGTAGACCGCAGGAATCCCGAGTTCTTTTAGTCTGGCGAGGTAACGCTCATCCAGCCTGACCCCGGCTGCCAGCAGCACTTTGCCCTCGGCGCTGCAGATGTCTCGAGCCAGAATCATCCCCGGCCGGGTGTTTTCAAGGCTGATTCTGATCATCGCCTTCCCCTCTGGACTTTTGGTCTTGTTATTTTTCTTAAAGTCTTATTGAAAAAATAAAGGTTTTAGCATAATTCTTCTTTTAAAAAGCCAGTTCCTGCTGGATTGGCCAGATTGAACCGAAATTTGTTCGTAGGATCCTGCCACAAGTTCAAAGGAGGTTATTGCCTTGCCGGACAGGTTTTCTGTCCTGGCCGTTGATGTCGGGGCCGGGACGCAGGATATTCTGCTCTACGAGGAAGGGAAGGCGGTGGAGAACTGCGTCAAGCTGGTGCTTCCCTCTCAGACCCAGATCTTCGCCGGCCGCGTTGCTCGGGCAACGGCGCGCGGCCAGAGCGTTTTTCTGTGCGGGAATCTGATGGGGGGAGGGCCCCTGGTGCGTGCCTTAAAAAGGCACCTGGAAGCCGGGCTGCGGGTCTACGCCACACCCCGCGCCGCAAAGACCATCCGGGACGATCCCCGCGAAGTAGAAGCACTGGGTGTACGAATCGTTGAGCAGCCTCCCGAGGAAAACTGCATCGGCCTTTACCTGCAGGATGTGGTTCTGGACGATCTCCGGCAGGCGCTGGCTTTCTTCGATGTGGAGCTTCCGGAGACCGTGGCGGTTGCGGTCCAGGATCACGGTGAGGCAATTGGAAAAAGCAACCGGAAATTCCGCTTTGAACACTGGGAGCGGTTTCTTGCCCAGGGGGGACGGCTTGTTGACCTGATTTACCGGGAAATCCCTCCTTACCTGACCAGGATGCGGGCGGTGCAGGAGGCTGTCCCGGGCGCCTTTTTAATGGATACGGGGGCTGCGGCAATCCGGGGCGCGCTTCTGGACCCTGTAGTGGCGGCGCGGCAGCAGGCCGGAGTGATGGTTGTGAATGTGGGAAATCAGCATGTCCTGGCCGCACTTGTCCGGGGGGACCGCATCTGGGGAATTTTCGAGCACCACACAGGCTTGATGACTCCGGAAAAGCTGCGGAATTTCCTGGCCCGGTTCCGGGAGGGGAAAGTGGCCAACGAAGAGGTTTATGCAGACGGCGGGCACGGCTGCGCCTGGCACCCGGAGGCGCCCGATCCCGGCTGTTTTGAGTTCGTGGCGGTTACGGGCCCCCGGCGCAGGCTTGCGGAGGGCCTGGGCTACTTTGCGGTTCCCTGCGGAGATATGATGCTGAGCGGGTGTTTTGGGCTGGTTGCGTCTCTCAAAGAATTTCTAGAAGCTGATAGAGGCTGATGGGGGTGATCGAACTTGAATCAGGCAAAACCTCAAGTTTGGGATTTGCTGATCGTGGGGGCGGGCCCCGCCGGTCTGGCGGCGGCGGTTAACGGGCGGCTCCGGGAGAAAAGCGTGCTCATTTTGAGCGCGGAAATGGGCTCCCGGCGGCTTGAAAAGGCCCCGGAAATCAGAAATTATCCCGGCTTTCCCGAAATTTCAGGCGTGGAACTCCAGCAGCGGTTTCTTGAGCACGCCCGGGGCCTGGGTGCGGTGCTGGAGCGGGAGCGTGTCGAAAACATCTACCCCGGAACGGAATTCACCTGTGTGACGCGGGAGAACCGGATCTACCGGAGCCGGGCGGTGATTCTGGCAACAGGGGTTCAGCAGGCCCGTTTTCTGCCCGGCGAAAAGGAGCTTTTGGGGCGGGGTTTGGGGTACTGTGCCACCTGCGATGGCCCCCTTTACCGGGACCAGGATGTGGCGGTGATCGGGGAGACGCCCCAGGCCGAGGAGGAGGTTAACTTCCTCGCCGAAATCTGCAGGAAGGTCTACTTCTTTCCCCGCTACCACGGGGAAATCAGGGTGGATCCCCGGGTTGAAGTGCGGCGGGAGCAGCCCCTGAGGGTTTTGGGCCGGGAAAGGGTAACGGGCCTTGCCCTGGCTTCAGGGGAACTGCCCGTGGCCGGGGTCTTCATCATCCGGGAGGTGGCTCCTGCCGAGCGCCTTGTGGAAGGGCTCCGGATCCAGGATGGCGCCATTGTTGTGGACCGGGGGATGGCGACAAACATCCCCGGCGTCTTTGCCGCAGGTGACTGCACCGGAAAACCCTATCAGGTGGGGAAAGCGGTGGGTGAGGGCCTCACAGCAGCCTTAAGCGCCGTCCACTACCTGGACCAGAAACGGGAAGAAGCTGCCTTGCCGGTGCAGAAAGCTTCAAAAAAAGCTGATCCTCTTCAGGAATAATTGGGGAGGAGGCCTAATAAATTAAATAAAGATAGTGAGAGGAGCGTCTCGCGGTAGACGCTTTTTTTGTGATCTTTTGTGTGAAGCCTTAGCCAACCAAGTTTTTCGAGAGGGGGTTTTCGTTTTGGGTAAAGGGAAGGTCAGGATGGTTTTTCCCGGCGGGAATACCTGCCTCGGATTCTATTCCTTTTACGACAATATCATCGAAGAGGACGCCGCCAGGATTTTTGTTATTAAAGGGGGTCCCGGTGTCGGGAAGTCCACTTTTATGCAGCGGATTGGGGAAGAGATGCAGGAACGGGGTTATGATATCGAGTTTCACTGGTGTTCCTCCGACAACGAATCGCTCGATGCCGTTGTGATCCCGGCTTTGCGCGTTGCGCTGATCGACGGCACAGCCCCGCACGTGGCGGTTCCCGTGTGCGAACGTGGGTTTACTTAGGTAATCGGTTGTTGCCATTCGTCGGCGCTTCAGCATCAGTGCGGAGATCGAAAACCGGGAACCGATTGTACCGGTAAATCATAAAATATAAAAACCATCAACCACTGACTTGGTTTTTAAGGGGGTTAATCATGCCAAAAAGGTATTTCTGGAACCTGTTTGCAACTGACGGTTTCATCAACCTGCCGACCGACCCCACCGGGACAGCACCACGCAAGAAAGTCTATGTTTTCGGGTTTGTTGGCGGGCTCTATAAGGTGCAGTCAATCGATGACTGCGGGAGACCTGCGGGTCCTGAAAAAATAGTTAATCCTCAGTTTGACACGACGCTGCCGGAAAATCTGGATGCTCTGAGGGGGAAGGCAGTAATACCTTCTCCGAGAATCGACATTGAGGTGGGGGATGAGCTGTATCTCACTCTCACCAATCTCGGATTGTTCCTTACCGACCCGCCGATACTCGATCTCCATACGATTCATATCCATGGCGCCCACATCGCGACCCAGCTCGATGGCGTTCCCGAAACTTCGTTTGGTGTGCCTGTAACACCGCCGGGTACACCGGGAATCACCGTAACATATTTCTTCAAACCGGAACGCCCCGGCTCGTTTTTCTACCACTGTCACCACGAAGCCTCTGAGCACGTCCAGATGGGGATGTACGGCGCCTTGATTGTTTACCCTTCCATGAAAAGCCTTGCCGAAGCGGGAATCCGGAAAGATAAACGTAGAGGCTGGACCTTGAATTGGATACCGCAGCCCCAGATTCCCGTTACGGCTACTAACAGGAACTTTGCCTATAACGATATAAATACCTTTTTCAATAGCGATTGGGTTGTACTTCTCTCAGACATTGATTCCAGATGGCACCAGGCGGTGTTCGAGCAGACCGAATTCAACCCGGTTGATTACAAACCTGATTGGTGGCTCATTAACGGCCGCGCCTTTCCCGATACCCTCCTCCCAACCACCTTGCCGGAAAACCTGGTACCCGATTTCGGCTACAGCATCCCTGATGGTTATGATGCTTATGTCAGGGTATCTACAGGAAGAAAGAAGCACTCAAAAACGCCTTTCTTTGGGGACTCAGAACATGAGGATTATGAATACCTGGACGATGCCGAATCTGCCGAAACCCTTCATCAGAATAAGATACGGCCTCCAGATAAATTCCTGCTTCGCCTGATTAACGTGGGGTATCAACCCGTACCTTTCCATACACACGGGTGGATGGGCCTGATCGTCGGGAAAGATACCCACCCAAGGGTAGCTGATATGAATAATCCGGCTCACGAAATGAATTTTACCACCCTTGTCGGTTCCGGCGAGAGCTACGACGTCCTTTACACCGCCGACGATAAGCGGAGCACCTATGCTGATTACATTTTCTGCGGTAAAGCGGGTTTCCCGTCACTGAAACAGCAGGTTGCCAGCGCCACAGAACGCTCAAAAGAAGCCGGTACCTTTATACCGCCTTCCCCCGGTGCAAGAGATTTGTGGACGGACATCATCTTGCAAACAGGTCTGGGGCGCGGCTCTTTTATCTCTCCGTATAACTGGGCCGCCTGGAACTATGGTTCGGCTACGGCGGACAACTTTTTCTTCCCGCAGTTTTACATCGCCCATAATCATGACGATTACAAGGTCACCAATAATGGTGTCTATCCCGGCGGGCAGTTGATGATAATCGAAACCGATTTCCCTGGATCTGACTATAAGGCGGACCCGCCTGCCATAACCGAACCGCCCCATACATGCCCTCAGGATTGAAGCAGGGAACGGTTCGTGTTGTGGTTCCATGTTTATGGGCAGCGGTTGACAGATGCTAAAGGGGGTGCCGCATGGCGCCCTTTATTGTGCGCCGGCATGGGCACTCCTAACCCCGATGAAAAGGGGACTGAGATTACATACAGTGCCACTAAAAAGATGGAGAGTACCCGGGTCAATGACCGGGTTTTTCGTTTTTCGGGGGTGATTTTTTTGTGAAAGACGGCAGCAACCAGAATTTTTTCCTGTCTTAATAAGACAACCTACCGCCAGCGTAGAATTTAGGGGGTGGATGGAGTGCATGGCGAAGAAAAAGGTGGAGCGGAAAGCGCCGGTACAGTACACCGTCCGGGTAGTTTTCACCGGCACCGAGGAAGAGAGCCGGAGGGTCCTGGCTGAAGCGCGCAGGTACGCCTTCGCCCGGGTCCTCGAGAAAATCCGGCGGGAAAAGGGTGAACCCCTGTGCTAGCCGTAGTGTACATCAGGGTTTCTACAGAAGACCAGGCGCGGCACGGGTACTCCCTGGAGGCACAGGAAGCAGCCTGCAGAAAAAAGGCCCGGGAACTGGGCGCAGCGCAGGTGGAGGTCTACCGCGACGAAGGGGTTACCGGGGAGATTCTGGAGCGCCCCGGTCTCCAGGCGGCCCTCACCGCTGTCAACGCAGGAGCCGCCTGGTTTGTCGTCTACGACCCGGACAGGCTCTCCCGGAGGCTGGCCCACCAGCTGCTCCTGATGGAGATGATCGAAAAGGTCGGCTGCAGGCTTGAGTTCGTAACGTGCGAATGGCAGGACACCCCTGAGGGAAGGCTTTTCTACTCCCTCCGGGGCGCCATCGCCGAATACGAGAAGGAGAAGTTTAAAGCGCGGAGCCGCTTCGGAAAGCTGGCGAAGGCGCGCCGCGGCCTTTTGACCCACGACCCGAGGGTGTACGGCTACAGGCACTCCAGCGGAAAGCTGGAGGTAGACCAAGACCGGGCGGCGGTATACCGCCGCATGGTGGAGATGGCCCTGTCAGGGATGTCACCGGAAGCGATAGCAGCGCAGTTCAACGCCGAAGGGGTGCCTGCACCGCAGGGGGATAAATGGTACAGGGCGACGGTGCGGCGGATATTGAAAAACCGAACCTACGTCGGCGAACTGTATCTGAACCGTTACAACGCCGAGGGAATCAAGGCCGCCCGGCAGCGCGGCCAGAAGGCGACCTGCCGGGAGCGCCCTAAAGAAGACTGGATTGCCGTGCCCGTTCCCGCCCTCATAGAGCCTGAGAAGTGGGCTGCCCTGCAGGAAAAACTTTCTAGAGCAAAGAAAGGCCGCCGCGGGGGGCGCGTCCACAGCTACCATTTGTCGGGGCTGGTGGCCTGCGGTCTCTGCGGCCGCGCCATGGCAGGCCAAAGCGGCCACTCTAAAAACAGGACGTACAGGTACTACGCCTGCCTGAACACCTGGGACCGGGCCAACGGAGACCGCCGGGAGCCTGCACCCAAATGTGCGAACAGAATGCACCGGGCAGACGTTCTGGAGGAGGCGGTCTGGGCAAAAGTGAAGGAATGGCTGAACGACCCCGAGGCGCTGTTCAGGGACGCACACCAGGAGGCAGGCGGACGGATTGAGAATGAGATAAACCTTGTGCAGAAGAGATTGGAACAGTTGAAGCGGGAGCGGGAGCGGGCCTTTGAGGCCTACCGCCGGGGGCTGGTGGATGTGGAGATGTTCGAGCGGGCGGTGCTGGACGTCGGGCGGGAAAAGGCCGTCCTGGAGGCGCGCCTGAAGGAGCTCGAAGAGGCGCGCCAGGCCGCTCTTCTTGCCGAGCGGGGAGTAGAGGCCCTGCGGGAGCTTGCCCGCCAGGTAGCCGGGCGGCTTGACGACCTGAGCTGGGGAGAAAAGGAAAAACTGATCAATCTTCTTGTTCGACGGGTGGTTGTGCGCGAAGGAGAGGTCCTGGTGGAGGCCCGTGTTCAGGCCGCAGCAGGTGTTTCGCGTTCCGGAACGGCGCCGCACGTGGCTGTTCCTCCATCGAAACCCTTCGAGGCGGCCGCGGCGGCGCAGCTGCCGCGGCGTTGATGTCATAAGCAGCAGTTTGCGCGGCCGGCCTGCTTGATTTTCTCAACTGGCCGGTTTGTTTTTCAAGGTAACGGCAGGTCTGTTTTTATTTTTTTGCGGAACGGGAACATTTCGTTGCTCATCGTTTTTCTTGCGTATTGATGGAGCAGCAGTTCGTTCTTCAGGTAATCGAACTGCTTGAGAAAAAGGGGGATGGCAGGATTGGTGTTGCTGGATTTGTATATTATGCTTCTTGTAATGACGCAGTCTTCGTCCTCAATATCGACAAAGGTGCTGCACGGATTGCTTTGTTTTTTCATGTTGGCCGACAGCACCGCTATTCCAAATCCCGATTGGATCGTCAGCAGCAACGTTTCGTAATCGTTCACAAGTGCGGGTTCTTTCGGTTCGAAGCCGTGCCTGCGGCGTAATTTTACTTACTTCCCCTTGTTTGAGCGGGGCCTGGCTTGAGGCCCGGGCCGGTTTTCAACACCGAGGAAGCGGACAATAAATTGGTTGATCTCCCGGCAGAGTTATCATATAATTAAAGTAATCTAGTTATATATCCATGTTGAAGAAGTTGGTGCGGGCTGTGCTCCGGCTCCGGAAGCATCGCCGGGGCGGCCCCGGTGAAAGAGGGAGAATTCCCGAGGAAACTTTAAGCGCAAAAGGGGATTGGCCGGATGATTATCATCGGTGAGAAGATTAATGGCACCCTCAAAACCGTGGGTGAGGCCATCGCGAGGCGGGACAGGGAGTTTATCCAGAAGCTGGCCCGTGACCAGGAGGCTGCCGGCGCCGATTATCTCGATCTCTGCGCCGGGACCGAGCCGGGCAGGGAAGTGGAAAGCCTGCGGTGGCTGGTGGAGACGGTGCGGGAAGTGGTGCACATCCCCCTGTGTCTGGACAGCCCCAGCCCCGAGACTCTGGCTGAGGTGATCCCTTATGCCGGTGAGCGGGGGTTGATCAATTCCGTTTCCGGGGAAGGGGACAAGCCGGAGAGGATTTTCCCCCTGGCGAAGCAGTACGGCTGGGATGTGATTGCACTCACCCTCGACGACAGAGGGATCCCGAAAGACGTGGAGACTCGCCTGGACATTGCCAGAAGCCTGCTCGGCAAGGCTCAGGAATTCGGGATCTCGCCCGACAGGATCTACATCGACCCCCTCGTGATCGCCCTTTCTACCGACGGCCAGTCGATGTTGAAATTCGTGGAAGTGATGCGCCGCATCAAGAAAGAGTTTCCGCAGGTGAAGATCACTTCCGGTTTAAGCAACATCTCCTTCGGACTGCCGAAGCGAAAGGTAATCAACCGCCATTTCCTGATCATTGCCCTCTACGAGGGAATGGATTCGGCGATTCTCGATCCCCTCGATCGAGACCTGATGGGGAGCATTTACACCACGGAAGCCTTGATCGGGAAGGACCGCTACTGCCGCGCCTATCTGAACGCTTACCGCAGAGGGATGATATGAAAGTCTAGGTGGCACGCCTTCAATTTTCCGGTGGGGAGGTGGAGATGGGGTAAACGGTTAAACCGAAGTTTCCTTCGATGTATGCGCTTCCGGCGGTGAAGCAGGTGTGAAGAGACTATTTCAGACTGGAGGGGAAGCAAAAATGGGCGAGTCTTTGGCTACCTTCATGGGCGACCTGATGGAGGAAGAGGTTTACGCCGAGGTGAAGAGGCAGCTGGAGGAGGGAGTTCCTCCGGAGCAGATCTTCGGAGCACTGCAAAAGGGAATGGAGATCATCGGAGAACGCTACCAGGCCCAGGAGTATTACCTTTCCGAGCTGATCATGGCAGCAGATATTTTTAAAAAGGCGGTAGAGCCCTTGCAGGAAAAACTCAAGGGAAGGACGGGGGAGACCGTCGGGACGATGGTGCTGGGAACGGTGGCCGGCGACATTCACGACATCGGCAAGAACATCGTGGCCCTTGTCTTCACCAGCAACGGCTTCAACGTGATCGACCTGGGAGTGGATGTCCCCGTCCAGAAGTTTGTGGAGGCGGTAAGGGAGCACAAACCGCAGCTTGTGGGTTTATCCTGCCTGCTGACCACCAGCTTTGAAAGCCTGAAGGCCACCGTCGAAGCCCTGGAGCAGGCCGGGCTCCGGGAGGGAGTGAAGGTCCTGGTGGGCGGAGGACCCGTGGATGAGGCCACCTGCAGATACGCGAGGGCGGATGCTTACTGCGTGGACGCCCCGGCAGGTGTGGAGATTGCCAAAAAGATGCTGGGGGTGGCGTAAATGGCAACTGCCAGGGAGCTGTACGAGGAGCGCTTAAACCGCATCAAGACGGCCGTGGCCCTGGGCAAGCCCGACCGGGTGCCGGTGGTGCCCCTGGGCAACGCCGTGTTTGCAAAGTACATGAACGTTAAGCTCTCGAGGTTTTGTACGGAGCCGATGCTTGCCAATGAAACCATTCTCAGGGCCGTTGCGCAGCTGGGGGATGTGGACGGGATCCAGCAAACCACGTACAATGTTTACTCCCTCTGCCTCCTGTGGCTTTCCGATGTGAAAATACCTGGACGCGATCTCCCTGATGACGACCTCTGGCAGGTTAATGAACAGGAATTGATGAAAGAAGAGGACTACGACGTTATCATCAACAAGGGGTATGGTTATTTCCTGAACGATTATTTCACCAACAGGCTGGGCAACGTGCAGGAAAAAGTCAGACCCTTTTTAGAGAGCATCCCGCAGACCATCAGGGCTACGGAAGAGCAGGGGCTCGTTCCCCTGTCGCCGGGGGTTTTAACCATACCTTACGAAAACTTTTGCGGCGGTCGCTCTTTGAGCGTTTTTCTGAGGGATCTTTACCGGCTGCCGGACAAGGTAAGGGCTGCCATGGACGTAGCCATGGCGGAAATCATCAACGACGCAAAGGCTCTTTGCCAGAACCTGAAGCCGATTGCCGTCTGGGTCGGGGGCTGGCGCTCTGCCAGCGAGTTTCTGTCCCCGCGGCTGTGGCAGAAGTTCGTTTTTCCGTATTACAAGCAGCTGGTTGAAGCCGTCACGGACGAAGGCGTGATCGCGATTCTGCATTTTGATTCCAACTGGACCCGGGATCTTGAATACCTGCGCGCCTTCCCGAAGGGAAAGTGCGTGCTGGCGCTGGACGGAGCCACCGACATCTTCAAGGCCAAGGAGATCCTGGGAGATCACATGTGCATCATGGGGGATGTGCCTGCCTCTATGTTTGCCCTGGGAACCCCGGATGATGTGTATAGTTACTGCCGGAAATTGATTGACAACATCGGCCCCGCCGGCTTTATTTTGTCATCAGGCTGCGACATACCCACAACTGCGAAGCTGGAAAACGTCAAGGCGATGATCGAGTCTGCCAAGGGTTGAGTCCTTCCGGATTTGCCTGTCCGGGTGCCCGCATCTCTTCCCCCCGGAAGCGGGCGCCCGGGTCTGTATCGACCTGACGGGATTCCTTGGGGGAAGGCCCTGACGAACCGGAGATTGCCGTCGAGGTTCCGGAGCAGGCCGGGCTCCGGGAGGGAGTGAAGGTCCTGGTGGGCGGAGGACCCGTGGATGAGGCCACCTGCAGATACGCGAGGGCGGATGCTTACTGCGTGGACGCCCCGGCAGGTGTGGAGATTGCCAAAAAGATGCTGGGGGTGGCGTAAATGGCAACTGCCAGGGAGCTGTACGAGGAGCGCTTAAACCGCATCAAGACGGCCGTGGCCCTGGGCAAGCCCGACCGGGTGCCGGTGGTGCCCCTGGGAGATTCGTTCTGCGCCAGGCATATGGGTGTCAAGCTGGCGGATTTTTGTATGGACCCCGAATTGTCTCATAAGACCATCCTTGAATCCTTCTCCAGGCTGGGTGAGGTCGACGGCTTGCAAGGGGCTTCATTCTATGTTCTGACCCTCCAAACCCTCTGGCTCTCTAAAATTAAGATACCGGGCAGGGATCTGCCGGATGACGAACTCTGGCAGATCGACGAGCAGGAACTGATGACGGTGGAAGATTACGATGCTATAGTTGAAAAGGGTTACAACCGTTTTCTCATGGAGTACTACAGGGACAGGCTCGATAATTTAGGGGAAAAACTGCAGCCGTTTTTGGCGTATCAACCTAAGGCTGCAGAAAATTTGAAAAATCGGGGGATTGTGCTTTTCAGGGGAGGAAACCTCACCATCCCGTATGAAAACTTCTGCGGAGGCCGGTCTTTGCAGGCTTTTTTGAAGGACCTTTACAGGATTCCCGATAAAGTTCAGGCTGCCATGGATGCGGCCATGGTGGACATAGTTGAAAACGCCAGAAAGTCGCTGCGCGCCACCAAACCCCTCGGTGTCTGGGTAGGGGGCTGGCGTTCGGCGAGCGAGTTTTTGTCTCCGCGGCTGTGGAGGAGGTTTGTTTTTCCCTATTTCAAGCAGCTGGTGGAAACGGTGGTTGAGGAAGGAGTAATTGCCATTCTGCATTTCGATTCCAGCTGGACCAGGGACCTGGAATACCTGCGGGAGCTTCCCAGGGGTAAGTGCGTCTTCTCCCCGGACGGGTCCACCGACATCTTCAAGGCCAAGGAGATTCTCGGGGACCACATGTGCATCATGGGGGATGTGCCGGCGGCCCTGCTGTCCCTGGGAACTCCGGATGAGGTTTACGGCTATTGCAGGCGTCTGATCGAGAACATCGGGCCCTCCGGATTCATCCTCGCCCAGGGCTGCGACATTCCTCCCAACGCCAAACCGGAAAACGTCAAGGCGATGATCGATTCAGTCAGGGGTTAGACTGCCTGCCTTGGGGAGAGTTTCCGGATTTATCGGGTGTATTAAAAAAACATAGACCGGGCACCTGTCTCTCCGCCGGGGCGGCGGGTGCCCGTGTTCACGGGAGTGTGTAAGATTTTGATGAAGACCCGCACCTCTTTTGTTCCCGCCTACTACCGGGTGGCGGAAGACCTCAAAACCAAAATCGACCGGGGCGAACTGAAGCCCGGAGACATGATCCCCTCAACAGCCCAGCTCGCCAGGCAGTACGGTGTCAGCCACATGACCGTGCGCCACGGGCTGGAGCTGCTGGCAAAAGACGGCTATATCGAGTCCGTCCAGGGGAAGGGGAGCTTTGTTGCATCCCCCCGCATGGACACCCTGGTGCTGGATTTCTCTGAAGAAAAGATCTTTGAGAAGAACAGGGGGTTCGGCGTCCAGCTCCATGAGGTGGAAATTATTCCTGCAGATGAAAAGATTTCGCACAAGTTGGGTGTGAAAAAGGGGAACAAAGTTCTGAAGATCAGGCGCATCCTTTCTGATGAAAGGGGGCCGGTTGCCGTTGACTCCCGCTTTCTGCCTTATGTCAGAGGAGCTCCTCTGCTGGAAAAGGAAATCGCCTACGCCGCCTTTCCGGACCTGGTAGCCCGGCACACCGAGCTGGTATCTGTGAAAAATGTCCTGGAGGTTTCTCCCTGCATCCTGACAAAGGAGGAGGCAGAGCTGCTGGATGCCAGGGCAGGACTTCCCGCCCTGTGCATAGAACAGATCATCTATGCCGCAAAGAACCGGCCCATCGGATGGTCGAAGATGATCTGCCGCGGCGACCGTTTTACTTTGAAGGCTGTTTCACGACCATGAGAGGGGAAGTGATCGGCGATGGAGGCGGTGCGCAAGCTCATAGTTTCTGCTGTTGCAGGGATCCAGGAGGAAAAGGCCATTTCCCTGGTCCGCAACGGCCTGGCAAGGGGGATGGATCCCTTTATGCTCCTGGAGGAGGTAAGGACCGGGGTGGAGATTGTGCTGGAAAGGTACAACAGGGGGGAGTACTTCCTGGCCGATGTGGTGATGGCCGCCGATATCTACAAGCGCGCCCAGCAGGTTGTGTTGGGACCCGCCGGTGGGGCCGCAGGCCAGGGCCGGCCTCCTCAGGTTGTGTTCGGCACCGTGGAAAAGGACATCCATGATATAGGCAAAAACATTACGATTGTGACGATGCGCCATTACGGGCTGGAGGTGCTTGATGTGGGCGTCAACGTGTCTCCGGTGACATTCCTGGAAAAGCTCCGGCAAACCGGCGCTCCCATACTCTGCCTGTCCGGCCTGATCTCTGACGCATACGATTCCATGAAAAAGACCGTTTGCCTGATAAAGAGGCGGATGGGGAAACGGCGCCCGGTGATCGTCATCGGGGGCCTGGTGAATGAAGTCGTCTGCAGCTACACCGGCGCAGACTACTGGGCGAAGAATTGCACAGAAGGCGCCGAACTCTGCAGCAGGCTGCTTAAGGAACGCGGCAAGGGCAGGTACGCTGCCTGCCACAGGACGGCCAGATGAGGTTGCGCGGCCATGAGCACGATCGTTATCGCATGTCAGACCATAAGCGATGAGGTTAATATGGCAATTGCCGAGACCGGGGTGAGGCACCCGGTAATCTGGGTGGAATCGGGGCTCCACAACCACCCGGAGGCCCTGCGTATGAAACTGCAGGAAACGGTGAGCAGAATCACCAATGTGGAGGACATCATCCTCTGCTACGGGTACTGCGGCAACTCGCTGCTGGGCCTGCACTCTCCCGGCGCCCGGCTGATCGTGCCCAGGGTTGACGACTGCATCTCCCTCCTGTTAGGGTCCTATGAAAAGAGAGAAGAGTTGTCACGGGAAATGGTCAGTTACTTTTTGACCAGAGGGTGGATCGTTAACGAAAACAACATTATCAAGGAATTTGAGCGCTGCGTCGAACGCTACGGCAGGGAGCGGGCGGAGCGGGTTTTGAAAATGATGCTGGCGCACTACAGGCGGCTCGTCCTGATCGATACGGGGGCCTATCCCCTTGACGATGCCTGTCTGGCCAAGTCTTACGAAATCGCCGAAATGCTGGGGCTGAAGCACCAGGTGGTGAAGGGATCCCTCCAGATGCTGAAGCAGCTGCTGACCGGCCCCTGGGATGAAAGATTTATCGTTCTGGAGCCCGGGGAAAAGCTTTCCATGGACTACTTCATGGACATAAAGGATTCCATTTTGAACCTTTCGCAGTTTGATTTCGGAAGGGGGTAGGCATGAGGGTCGTTCTGGTAGGCGGCTTCCTGGGCTCCGGAAAGACCACGTTCATCAGGCATCTTGCCGGGTACCTGGTCGTGCAGAAGGAGCAGAGAGTTGTCATCATCGAGAATGAGGCCGGAGAAGTAGGGATCGACGACCGGTTTCTTGCCCGGGAGGGCTTCCAGGTACGGGAGATCTACGGGGGCTGTATATGTTGTCAACTGACTGGTGAACTGACCCTTGCGGTGAACCAGATCGCGGAACGGTTTAACCCCGACTGGCTGATCATCGAAGCCACCGGGATTGCCAGACCCAGCACGATACTGAATACTCTCGGGAAGTACGGGAAAGGAATTGACAATATATTCACCCTGGTTATTGCCGATACCGGCCGCTGGGAAGAGCTTACGGAGATCATGCCGGAACTGATCTTTGCCCAGATCTCGGAGGCAGATCTGGTCGTTGCCAGCAAGATCGACGAAGCGAGTGAAAGTGCCCTGCAGAGCCTCATGGCGAAGGCAAAAGAGATCAATCCTCGGGCGGAGGTGCTGGCCGCTTCCCTCATTAAAGGCCTTGAGGAACCGGTCCTGAGGAGGTTGTTGCAATATGCATATGCATGAGGCGGCGGTTTCCAGAACGATGGAGTTGAAGCCGTCCCGGCCGATGAGCGCCGAGGAGGTTGAAAAGATCGTTTCCAGGCTGCTGTTGCGCTTGGCGGAAAGGCTGAGCATCAAAGGAGTGGTGCCCGGCCACATCAAGGCCTTTGTTACAGAAGGGGAGCCTTACGCCGCTTTCAGCTGCACAAAGCCCGGTAAGGTGATCACCCGGGCCTCGAAAGACTGGAGCGGCGCCGTTTTTTTTAAACCCTCTCTCAGCCTGAATGTCGTGGTGTTCGGCCCTGCAAAGGATGAGGTGCAGAATCTGGTGGAGGAGTGCCTGGCCGGCTTGCAGCAATAGACCCCTGCCGGGCGACTACCGGTGCAAAGGTTTGGTCTGCAGCCCTGAGGGAAGATCCGGAAAGGGAGGATGCGGGCAGGAGATCTGGACGGTTACGGCCCTCTGCATGGCGGACCCGACCACGGTGCCCCCTTTGTGCCGCAGCCAGAAGGAGCTGCGGCGACACCTTCCTTCCCGGTCGGGTGTCCGGGCTTTTCTTTTTTTTCGGGGAATTTTTCCTGTCTTAATAAGACAACCCACCGCCAGCGTAGAATTTAGGGGGTGGATGGAGTGCTGGCGAAGAAAAAGGTGGAGCGGAAAGCGCCGGTACAGTACACCGTCCGGGTGGTTTTCACCGGCACCGAGGAAGAGAGCCGGAGGGTCCTGGCTGAAGCGCGCAGGTACGCCTTCGCCCGGATCCTCGAGAAAATCCGGCGGGAAAAGAATGAACCTCTGTGCTAGCTGTGGTATACATCAGGGTTTCGGGCGCCATCGCACTGTTCGATCTTCTTGTTCGACAGGTGGTTGTGCGCGAAGGAGAGGTCCTGGTGGAGGCCCGTGTTCAGGCCGCAGCAGGTGTTTCGCGTTCCGGAACAGCGCCGCACGTCTTCGATCCCAGGAACCCCGGAGCCGTTGACGAGATCGTCCACCTCGGGGACTACTGGGACGAGTCGAAGCTGCGGAGCCGCAAACAAGAAATCATCGCGGCCAACAGGCGGGTGGCGCGCCATTTTGCAACTGCCTACAGCAGCCTCCGGGTGGCGAAAATCGCGCGAGAAGAAGAAAAGTCCTGCCGGAGCGAGGGGATCAGGATTGAGCGGTTGAATCAACTGGCCGGAGACCTGATCCGGCAGGTCTTCGGGAAAGAGATTCCCTGCGGGAATGGAGCACCGAAAGATCGGCACCTTTTTGCCTCGGCCCTCACGCCTGGAGGGATCGTTCACCACCTTCCGACGATTCTGGAGGTGGAGCGCCTTTTCGTCCTCAAGGGGGAGCCCGGGGCCGGGAAAGAGAGGGTTCTTCAGGAACTGGCCGGGTTTGCTTACCGCTGCGGGTTCAGATTTGAGGTTTACCACTGCGCCTTTGACCCGGCCCAGATCGACCTGCTCCTCCTCCCGGAGCAAAGAACTGCGGTTTTGAATCTCTTTCCGGAGCTTGATTTTGTCCCGACGTCTCTGCCTGGTTTGAACCTTTACCGGGAGTACGATTTCGATTTCTGTCTGGATCCGGACTCTATAAATGCCTGCCGGGAGGAGCTGAGAGAGGCCCGGGAGGTGTTTGCCCGGTCCCTGGCACGGGCGATTGCCTACATTAAAAAGGCAAAAGAGGTGCACGATGAGATGGAGCAGTTTTACGTTGAGGCAATGGACTTTGAGGGAGTGGAAAGGCGCCGCCAGGAGATTCTCGCCCGGATCCTGGCCTTTGCCCCTTAATAAGGACATTTCTTTGCTGCCAGGCGGCAACGGCAGGCGGCTTAGAAGGAATTTGGGGCCGGACCCTCGAAGTCTTTTATCTGGCCGTTTGAGGGGTCTGCCGGGGCGCCCGGAGGAGTGGCGGCGCCTGCGCCGGAACGGTGCTTCCGGGCAAAATTTCGGAATCACCCGGCCAACTTTTTTGGATAGGGGGCCAGGAGGTGAAAAAAGAGATCATCATCGGCACCCGCACAAGCCGGCTTGCCCTCTGGCAGGCACGCTGGGTCCTGCGGCAGCTCGAAGAGATGCACCCTGACCGGGCCTTTGCCCTGCGCGGAATGAAAACAACAGGAGACCGGATTCAGGATGTCTCCCTCGCCAAGATCGGAGACAAAGGGTTGTTCACTAAGGAGCTGGAAGCAGCCCTGGCGCGGGGAGAAATCGATCTGGCGGTGCACAGTATGAAGGATTTGCCAACCAGGCTGCCTCCAGGTCTGGCGCTCGGTGCCATCTGCAGGCGGGAATACCCGGGGGATGTGCTCATTTCCCGCACCGGATCAACCCTCGAGCACCTTCCACCCGGGGCCCGTGTTGGCACCAGCAGTTTGCGCCGGACCGCCCAGCTGCTCCATTTTCGGTCCGACCTGGAGATCGTCCCCCTGCGGGGGAACCTGACCACCCGCTTGCGCAAGCTCGAGGCAATGAACCTCGACGCCCTGGTGCTGGCCTACGCCGGGGTGCATCGCCTGGGCCTGGACGACCTGATTACCCAACGCATCCCTTTTAGCGTCTGCCTGCCGGCGGTAGGTCAGGGAGCCCTCGGGATCGAAATCCGGGCGGCCGATGAAGAGATCCAGGAAATGGTAAGACCGCTGGATGATCCCGCCTCCCGCGCCTCCATCACTGCCGAACGGGCCTTTCTGAGAAGGCTGGAGGGGGGATGCCAGGTTCCGGTCGGGGCCCTGGGAGAGGTCAGGGGCCGGGAGCTGGTGCTGGAGGGAGTTGTGGTTAGTCTTGACGGCAGGCATCTGGTGCGGGACCTCGTCCGGGGGCCTGCCGGCCGGGCGGAGAGCCTGGGGGAGGGGCTTGCAGAGAGGCTGGTTTCCCGGGGTGCGGGAGAGATTCTGAAAAAGGCGAGACAGGAGTTCGGTATCGATGCGTAAAGGGATGGTTTATCTGGTGGGAGCAGGCCCCGGGGACCCGGGACTGATTACGGTAAAGGGTCTGGAGTTGATCCGGAAGGCGGAGGTGATTGTTTACGACCGCCTGGTCAACCCCTGCCTGCTGGCCCAGGCTGCTCCCGGGGCCGAACTGATCTATGCCGGAAAAGGCCCTGCCGGCCATGCCATGACCCAGCAGGAAATCAATGCTCTTCTGGTGGAAAGAGCAGCGCGGGGAAAGGTGGTGGTGCGCCTGAAGGGAGGAGACCCCTTTGTCTTCGGCCGGGGGGGAGAGGAGGCCGGGGCCCTGGCAGAAGCCGGGATCCCCTTTGAGGTGGTGCCGGGGGTTACTTCGGCCCTTGCGGTGCCGGCCTATGCCGGGATACCTGTGACCCACCGGGACTGCACCTCCACTCTTGCCATCATTACAGGAAACGAGGACCCCGCAAAAGAACGCTCCAGGATCGACTGGGACCGGATTGCAACCGGTGCCGGGACGCTGGTCTTTCTCATGGGGATGGCCAGCCTCCCGCAAATAGCAAGCCGGCTGGTGGCATGCGGACGCTCCCCCCAGACGCCGGTTGCCGTGATTTCCTGGGGGACGCGCGCAGAGCAGCAGACCCTGGTGGGTACACTGGCAGACATCGCCCCAAGGGCCAGGGAAGCGGGCCTGGCAAACCCGGCGGTGATCGTGGTGGGGGAAGTGGTGGCTTTCAGGGAAAAGCTGGCCTGGTTCGAGAAGAAGCCCCTCTTCGGAAAGCGGGTGCTGGTCACCCGGGCGCGGGAGCAGGCCGGCGCCCTTTCCCGGGCGCTCGAGGCCCTGGGAGGGGAAGTTGTGGAATTCCCCGCCATTCGTGTGGTGGAACCGGAGAACTATGAAGCACTGGATGCCGCCATCGCCCGGTTGGAATCCTACAGTTGGGTTGTTTTCACCAGCGTGAACGGTGTGCACTTTTTTGTCCGGCGGCTGCGGCAAAAGGGAAGGGATATCCGGGCTCTTCACAGAGCAAAGATTTGCGCGATTGGACCCAAAACCGGACAGGCCCTGGAGAATTACGCCCTTCGGGTTGCCTGCATCCCCGGGGAGTACCGGGCAGAAGCGCTTGCTGCCAGTTTGCAGGGAAAGGTCAAACCAGGCGACCGGGTGCTCCTGCCCCGGGCCGATCTTGCCCGGAAGGTGCTGGGGGATGCCCTGAGCAGCCTGGGGGCGGAAGTTGATGAAGTGGCGGTCTACCGAACCCTTCCGGGGGAAGGTGACGGCCGCCTGGTCCGGGAGCTGCTTGCAGCAGGGAGGATCCACGTGGTCACCTTCACCAGTTCCTCAACAGTTCGCAACTTTGTGCAGCTCCTTCAGGAGCCCGACCTCTCCCGGCTGCTGGCGGGGGTGACGGTGGCCTGCATCGGCCCCGTGACCGCACGCACCGCCCGTGAGGTGGGCCTCCCCGTCCATATTGAGGCCCGCAGGTATACTGTTGAAGGCCTGATAGAGGCTCTTTTAGAAGCGAGCCAGGGGAGAGGTGGAGATGATCAGCATCAGCAAGCTGCTCTGTGAAAGCGAAAATTTCGGCGATTTCCTGCGTTACAGCCCCTCCTCCCGGGAGCAGCGCCATGGGGCGGCGGCAGGGCAGGGCCCGGTGGTGGTGTGGAACATGACCCGCGCCTGCAACCTCCGCTGCATGCACTGTTATGCCAGCGCTCATCCCGAAAAACACCCCCGGGAACTGAGCACCGCGGAGGGGAAAAAGTTTATCGACGACCTGGCCGCCTTTAAGGTGCCGGTGCTCCTCTTTTCCGGCGGAGAGCCGCTGATGCGCCCCGATTTTTTCGAGCTGGCCGCCCATGCCGCCGGCCGGGGGATCCGCGCTACAGTTTCCACCAACGGCACCCTGATTACCCCGAAGGCAGCCCGCAGGCTGAAGGAGATCGGTGTAGGGTATGTGGGAATCAGCCTGGACGGGATCGGAGAGAGCAATGACCGCTTCCGGGGGAAGGCGGGAGCCTTTGAAGCTGCCCTGCAGGGAATCCGTAACTGCCTGGAGGCAGGAGTGCGGGTGGGCCTCCGTTTCACCATCAACCGGCACAATTACAACGAGCTGGAGCCGATTTTCGAACTGGTCGAGAGGGAGGACATCCCCCGGGTCTGTTTTTACCACCTGGCATACAGCGGCCGGGGGAAGGGGATGCGCGGGGACGACATTTCTCATGCCCAGTCCCGTGCCGCCCTCGATTTGATTATGGAGCGGACCCTGGACTTTCACCGCCGGGGGAAGCCCCGGGAGGTCCTGACGGTGGACAACCACGCCGACGGGGTTTACGTCTACCTGAAGCTGCTTCAGCGAGACCCCGCCCGGGCGGAGCGGGTCTACCGGCTGCTCAGGCAAAACGGCGGCAACCGCTCAGGTGTTGCCATCGCCGCCGTGGACTGGGAGGGTTGCGTCCACCCGGACCAGTTCACCTTCCACCACACCTTCGGCAATGTGCGGGAGAGGAGCTTCGGCGAAATCTGGACCGACCTTTCCCACCCCATCCTGGCGGGCTTGAAAAACCGGCATCCCCTCTTAAAGGGGCGCTGCGCCCGCTGCCGCTGGCTGGAGCTCTGCAACGGCAATTTCCGGAGCCGGGCGGAAGCCGTCTACAACGACTTCTGGGCCCCGGATCCGGCCTGCTATTTGACTGACGAAGAGATTGGCATTGCCTGATTTCGCGGGAGGAGTGAACCTGATGCTGGTCTCCTGGAACACTACCAACGCCTGCAACCTTGCCTGTGTCCACTGCTACCGGGATGCCGGCGACCGCGTCCGGGAAGAGCTGGACACGGCCGGAGGCATGGCTTTGATCGACGAAATCGTCCAGGCCGGGTTCAAGGTCATGATCTTCAGCGGGGGAGAGCCTCTGTTGAGGCCGGATCTTTACGAACTGTTGGGGCACGCCTCCAGAAGGGGCCTGCGGCCGGTTCTGGGCAGCAACGGCACCTTGATTACCGGGGAGGCGGCGAGAAGGTTGAGGGAGGCCGGCGCCCTCACCGTTGGCATCAGCCTGGACTCTACTAGTCCGGAGCAGCACGACCGCTTTCGGGGCACTCCCGGAGCCTGGCAGGCGGCGGTGGAGGGGATGGCAGCCTGCCGGAGGGAGGGTTTGCCCTTTCAGGTTCACACTACTGTTGTTGAGTGGAACTATGAACAGGTGGAGGAGCTGACCGATCTGGCAGTCCGGATGGGGGCCGTGGCCCACCACGTCTTCTTTTTGGTTCCTGCCGGTCGGGCGGTAAACATCGAAGAAGAGTCCCTGAGGGCCGCCCAGTACGAGCGTTTGCTGCACCGCCTGATGAGAAAGCAAAAGGAGGTGCCAATTGAGGTTAAACCTACCTGCGCCCCCCAGTTCATGCGGATTGCTGCCCGGCTTGGCCTGAACCTGCGCTTTCAAAAAGGGTGCCTGGCCGGGACCGGCTACTGCGTTGTCACTCCTGCAGGCGAGGTTCAGCCCTGTGCCTATTTGAACATTCCGGTGGGGAACGTACGGGAGATCCCTTTCAGCCGCATCTGGCAGGAAAGCCCGGTTTTGAAGCGGCTGCGCACGGAGGATTACGGGGGTGGGTGCGGCGTTTGTGATTACAGGAAGATTTGCGGGGGCTGCCGCGCCCGGGCCTACTTTTATTACGGTGATTACATGGCGGAGGAGCCCTGGTGCCTGTACCGCAAGAGGAAGTCAAGACAGGGGAGGGGCGGCCGTGAGGCTGGACAGTCTGGACAGGCAGCTCCTTAATTTAATCCAGTCATCTTTCCCCATCACGCCGGAGCCCTACCGCGAGCTGGCGGAAACCCTGGGCACCAGTGAAGAGGAGGTCCTCGCCCGTCTGGAACGCCTGATCGCCTGCGGAGTGATCCGGCGGCTCGGCCCCGTTTTCGACTCCCGGATGCTGGGCTACTGCGGCACACTTGCCGCCCTGAAAGTGCCCCTGGAGCGGATTCCGGAGGTTGCCGCCGTTGTCAACAGCTTTCCCGGGGTGACCCACAACTACCTGCGGGAGGGGGACTACAACATGTGGTTCACCCTGCTTGAGGAGAATCCTGACCGGCTCGAAGCAGTCCTTGAGGAAATAAAAAAGCGCACCGGAATCACGGAGGTCCTGAACCTCCCTTCAAAAAGGGTCTTTAAGATCAGGGTGAATTTCGACCTGGGGGAGGAGTGAGATGCTCTCACCAAGGGAAAAGGAAATGATCCGGGTGCTGCAGGAGGGAGTTCCCCTGGTAAACCGCCCTTACCGGGTACTGGCGGAAAAGCTCAGGATGAGCGAAGAGGAACTGCTGGATGTTGTTAAAGATTTCATCAGGCGGGGGATTATCCGGCGCTTCGGGGCGCTGGTCCGCCACCAGGATTTAGGGTATGGCGCCAACGCTCTTGTAGTGTGGCAGGTTCCGGAGGAGCGCATCGAGGAGGTGGGGCTGCTGATGGCTGCCTTTGACGAAGTGAGCCACTGCTACCAGCGCCCTCCCCGCCTGCCCGACTGGCCCTACAACCTCTTTACCATGATCCACGGGCGCAGCCCGGATGACTGCCGGGAGATTGCCGCCCGGCTCGCCCGGGCGAGCGGTATCGAGGACTACCTGCTGCTTTTCAGCACTGCCGAGTTAAAAAAAAGCTGTATGAATTATTTCCTGGAGGAGTGATCCGGATGCAGCGGGAAAGATTTCAGCGGTCGCGGGAAATGTTTGCGGAGGCCTGCCGGTATCTGCCGGGTGGCGTAAACAGCCCGGTGCGGGCCTTTAAAGCGGTGGGAGGCGGCCCGGTGTTTATCGCCCGCGGGGAGGGGGCGCTGCTCTATGATGTGGATGGGAACGAATATATAGACTACGTGGGTTCCTGGGGGCCGCTGATCCTGGGTCACCTGCACCCGGAGGTGGTGGCGGCCCTGCAGGACTGCCTGAAAAAAGGGACCAGCTTTGGAGCTCCCACCGAACTGGAAACAGAACTGGCGCGGGCGATTGTGGAGGCGGTCCCTTCCGTGGAAATGGTGCGCCTGGTCAACTCCGGGACGGAAGCCACCATGAGCGCCCTGCGCCTGGCGCGGGGCTACACAGGAAGGAATAAAATTGTCAAGTTCGAGGGCTGCTACCACGGGCACGCGGACTTTTTGTTAGTTAAGGCGGGATCGGGAGCCCTGACCCTGGGTGTACCCGACAGCCCGGGCGTTCCTGCCGGCACGGCGGCCAGTACCATTGCCGCCCCCTACAACGACCTGGAGGCTCTCAAGATGATCTTCGCGCGGGAAGGGGAAGAGATTGCAGCAGTTATTGTGGAGCCGGTTGCCGGCAATATGGGTGTGGTGCCCCCGCGGGAGGGTTTCCTGGAGGGTTTGCGGGAAATCACCCGGCGCTACGGGGCCCTCTTGATTTTCGACGAAGTGATCACGGGTTTTCGCGTTGCTTACGGGGGCGCCCAGGAGCTTTACCACATCGATCCCGACCTCACCTGTCTGGGCAAGGTGATCGGAGGCGGGCTGCCGGTGGGCGCCTACGGCGGGAAACGGGAGATTATGGAGCAGGTGGCCCCCGCAGGCCCGGTTTACCAGGCCGGCACTCTCTCAGGCAACCCCCTTGCGGTGACTGCCGGGCTGGCGACCCTCGCGGTGCTCAGGCGGCCGGGAACTTATGTGGAACTGGAGCGCAAGTCCTCCCTTCTGGAGGCAGGGCTGCGCGAGGCGGCCCAGGAGGCAGGCCTTCCGGTGACCTTCAACCGGGTCGGGTCGATGTTCTGCACCTTTTTTGCGGAAGCGCCGGTGGTGGACTATCAAACCGCCTGCACCTCTGACCTCCGGCGTTATGCTGCCTTCTTCCGTTCCATGCTGGAGCAGGGGATTTACCTTGCCCCCTCCCAGTTCGAAGCAGGCTTCATGAGCCTTGCCCATACAGATGAGCAGATCGAGCGCACGGTAGATGCTGCTCGCAAGGCTTTTTCGGCTGCCAGGAACAACTCTCTATAATAGTTGTTTTTTAATCTCTCCCGGGTCTTCACCTGACAATCAGCATTGGCGTTACTTCGCTCTGGAATTTAAACCGGCGCCAGGAAGAAAAACAGGTGGAGGAAGTAGTGGATCTCTTGTTGACCAGTGCGGATCAGGCTCTTTACGCGGCAAAACGGGAGGGGCGGAACAGGACCAGGCGCCAGTTGCATCCCGAACTGTATTCTCTTCCTTTTTGAAGGAATTTTTTTATTTACAAAAAAACCTAAAAGCTATTGACATGAACCCGGTATTTTTCTATACTGGTTAGAAAATATTTTGCTTTGAGTTCATCTTCATCCTGTTTATTTTATAGAAGAAAAGTGCAATAGAAGAAAAGCCATGACGGGAGCACGCCCCACTGGCGCGCTTGGGTTCAGAGAGCTGGGGGAGCTGCGAACCAGTCCCTGTCGCAGTGGTGGTATCGTCCCGGAGAGCTGCCATCCGAACGGCTTTTTTGCCCAGTAGGTGGTGCCGGACTTGTCCAGACTTGAGGTCCGTTAAGATTTTGTGGACACACTGAGAGGTTGTCCGGGAGGACAGCAAGCAGGGTGGTACCGCGGGGTCCCTCTCGTCCCTGACAGAGATCTGTCTTGGCGGGAGGGGTTTTTTGTAATTATTTTCATGTATACAGGATTTTTTAATCTGCAGGGGGTGGAAGAGGCCCGGTTGTCGTTTTGCTGCCTGGAAAGTTAAGAGGGGGAAGGAGAGGAACTCAGTTGGGGCTTGTCATCTATTTAAATGGAGCCTTTGTCGACGAGGAAGAGGCAAAAATTTCCGTTTTCGACCACGGACTGCTTTACGGTGACGGGGTTTTCGAAGGGATCCGCGCCTACAGCGGGAGGGTTTTTCGCCTCCAGGAGCATATTGACCGCCTCTATGAATCCGCCAAGTCCATTCTCCTGGAAATCGGGATGCCGAAGGAAGAAATGTTTGAAGCTGTTCTGGAGACCCTGCGCCGCAACAACCTCAGGGATGCCTACATCAGGCTTGTGGTCACCCGGGGAAGGGGGGATTTGGGGCTCGATCCCCGCAAGTGCCCGAAGCCTACCGTTTTTATCATCGCGGCCCAGATTCAGCTCTACCCGGAGGAAATGTACGAAAACGGCCTGGAGGTGGTAACAGTTCCCACCCGCCGGAACATTGTCGAAGGTGTCAACCCCAGGATCAAGTCCTTGAATTACCTGAACAACGTGCTTGCCAAGATCGAAGCAAACCTTGCAGGGGTGCCCGAGGCAATTATGTTGAACAACGAAGGATACGTTACCGAGTGCACGGGGGACAACATTTTCATCATCAAGAAGGGGGAAGTAATCACACCACCATCCTTTTTGGGAATTTTAGAAGGAGTTACCCGTAACGCAGTCCTCGAACTGGCAGCGAAAATGGGGTATAAGACCGCCGAAAAAGTTTTTACCCGCCATGATCTTTTTGTTGCAGATGAATGTTTCTTAACCGGAACGGCAGCTGAGTTGATTCCGGTCGTGAAGGTAGACGGCCGCGTCATCGGGCAGGGGAAACCGGGCGAGATTACAAGGGCCTTGATCAGGGAGTTTCGCAAGTTAACGGAGTGGGATGGTCCGGAAATCTACCCCTGTGTTCGTTGAACGGGGAGGGTACCAGGACCAGAGAAAAATTGGGGGAGGGGTAAGCTATGATCAGCAGCAGGGTTAAGCATGGTGTAGAAAAGGCCCCCCACCGGTCCTTGTTGAAAGCACTTGGCCTTACGGAGTGGGAGATGGGGCGTCCCTTTGTGGGAGTTGTAAACTCGCAAAACGAACTGGTGCCCGGACATCTTCACCTGGATCAGATTGCTGCGGCCGTGAAGGCAGGCATCCGGGCAAACGGGGGAACACCTTTTGAGTTTCCGGCAATTGCAGTTTGCGACGGCCTTGCCATGAACCATGAAGGAATGTGCTGTTCCCTCGCGAGCCGGGAACTGATTGCGGATTCCATCGAGGTGATGGCGGTTGCCCACGCCCTGGACGCCCTGGTACTCATTCCCAATTGCGATAAGGTGGTCCCGGGGATGCTGATGGCGGCGGTCCGGTTGAATCTTCCTGCAATTGTGATCAGCGGAGGCCCCATGCTGGCCGGGAGGTTCCAGGGCCGGGAAGTGAGTCTCAGCACCGTTTTTGAAGGGGTGGGAGCTTTCAGTGCCGGAAAGATCACGGCAGAAGAACTCTCCGAACTGGAGGCCCAGGCCTGTCCCGGCTGCGGTTCCTGCGCCGGAATGTTCACGGCGAACACGATGAACTGCCTGGCGGAGGCCCTGGGCATGGCTTTGCCGGGCAACGGAACAATTCCCGCCGTCGCTGCAGCGCGGCTCAGGCTTGCGAAACAGGCCGGCTGGCAGGTGATGGAACTGCTGAGAAACGGGATCCGGCCCCGGGACATTCTCACTCAGGCCGCCCTTTGGAATGCCCTGGCCGTTGATATGGCGCTGGGGGGTTCCACAAATACCGTCCTCCACCTCCCGGCCCTGGCGAGGGAAGCGGGGTGGGAGCTTGAACTGGATCTTGTGGATGAGATCAGCCAGAAGGTGCCGAATCTGTGCAAGCTGAGCCCGGCCGGGAACCAGCACATCCAGGACCTCGATGAGGCCGGAGGGATCCCTGCAGTAATGAAGGAGCTTCTCGGGCATGGTTTGATTTCTGGGGATGCCCTGACGGTTACAGGGCGGACTGTGGCAGAGAATCTTGAGGGAGCGGAGATTAAGCGGCCGGACGTGATCAGAAGCGCTGCCGATCCCTACAGCCCCACCGGGGGTTTGGCCATCTTGAAGGGGAACCTGGCACCTGAAGGGGCCGTTGTCAAGCAGTCTGCCGTTGCTCCGGAAATGCTTGTGCACACGGGGCCGGCGCGGGTGTTCAACGGCGAAGAGGAAGCCGTTGCTGCAATCTTAGGGGGTCGGATCCGGCGCGGGGACGTGATCGTCATCAGGTACGAAGGACCAAGGGGAGGGCCCGGGATGCGCGAGATGCTGACACCGACCGCTGCCGTTGCGGGAATGGGGCTGGACCGGGAGGTCGCTCTCATTACCGACGGGCGCTTTTCCGGGGCAACCCGGGGCGCTTCCATCGGTCACATCTCTCCGGAGGCAGCCGTGGGAGGGCCAATCGCCCTGGTGGAAGAAGGGGATCTCATCAAGATTGATATCCCGGGCCGGAAGCTGGAGCTTCTGGTCTCCGAAGAAGAGCTTGCGCGGCGCAGAAAAAACTGGAGGGAGCCTGAACCCAGGGTGAAGTCGGGCTATCTTTCCCGCTATGCGGCGCTGGTTGCCTCGGCCAGCAAGGGCGCCGTCCTGTGCCCAGGAGGGCATGGGGGGTGGCCGGCTTGAAGCTTACCGGCGCCGAAATCATTGTGAAAGCCCTTGAGGCCGAGGGTGTGGAAGTGGTTTTCGGGTACCCGGGCGGTGCCGTGCTTCCTCTCTACGATAAGCTTTATGACTCCTCCATCAGGCATATTCTGGTCCGCCACGAACAGGGTGCTGCCCATGCCGCGGACGGCTATGCCCGGGCGACGGGAAAGCCCGGTGTCTGCATCGCCACTTCCGGCCCCGGGGCAACCAATCTGGTGACGGGGATCGCGAACGCCTATATGGATTCGATTCCGATTATTGCCCTGACGGGTCAGGTTGCCGTTTCCGCGATCGGACGCGACTCTTTTCAGGAGGCGGATATCACCGGAATTACTTTGCCCATCGTCAAGCACAGCTACCTGGTAAAAGATGTGCGCCAGCTGGCTCCTGCTATCCGGTCTGCCTTTCACATTGCCACAACAGGAAGGCCGGGCCCGGTTCTCATCGACCTCCCGAAAGATGTGACGCTGGCCCAGGCGGAGTTTGAATACCCGCCGCAGATTTCCTTCCGCGGTTACCGCCTGCCCGAAAAATACAGCGCCACTCAGATTTACCAGGCCGCCAAAGCAATTGGGGAATCCCGCAGGCCGGTGATCTACGCGGGCGGAGGCGTGGTTTCTTCAGGGGCCGCCAGGGAGCTCCTGGAGCTTGCAGAGAAGGCCCAGATTCCCGTAACCACCACTCTGCTTGGGAAGGGGGCGTTCCCCGAAACCCATCCCCTTTCCCTTGGGATGCTGGGGATGCACGGCACGAAATATGCGAATTACGCCGTTTCCTACAGCGATCTCATCATCGCGGTGGGGGCGCGCTTCGACGACCGGGTGACGGGCAGGCTGGATACCTTTGCGCCCCACGCCCAGGTGATCCACATTGACATCGATCCGGCCGAAATCGGAAAAAACGTCCGGGTGCACTACCCCCTGGTCGGCGATGTCAAGGAGGTTTTAAGGGATTTAATCCCCCGCGTTGAAGTTCCGCAGACCAGGGAGTGGCTGGAGCAGATCGCGCAGTGGAAGGCGGAGCATCCCCTCACTTATGCAAATGAGGAGGGCATACTTAAGCCCCAGTATGTCATTGAGCAGATCTGGGAAGTCACGAAGGGAGAGGCGGTCATTACCACCGAGGTGGGGCAGAACCAGATGTGGGCCGCCCAGTATTACAAAGCAATTCATCCCCGTACTTTCATCTCTTCAGGCGGGCTCGGGACCATGGGCTTCGGTTTGCCTGCTGCCATCGGCGCCCAGGTAGGGCGGCCGGATGCCGTTGTTTTCGATATTGCGGGAGACGGAAGCATCCAGATGACGTCGCAGGAACTGGCGACTGCGGTTCAGTTCCGGCTGCCCATCAACATCGCGATTCTGAACAACCGTTATTTGGGGATGGTGCGGCAGTGGCAGGAACTGTTCCACGGCAGGAGGTATTCCCAGACGGATCTTGCCGATACGCCCGATTTTGTGAAGCTGGCGGAGGCGTACGGGGCCGAGGGAATCCGCGTCACCCGCGCCGAGGAGGTAAGGCCTGCCCTGGAGCAGGCGATTGCCTCGCCGAAGCCGGTTGTGATCGATTTCGTGATTGCCCGGGAGGAAAATGTTTTTCCGATGGTCCCGCCAGGGGAGTCACTAACAAAAATGCTGGGGGGGTAAGAGATGAGACATACACTGGCGGTTCTGGTGGAGAATCAGCCGGGTGTTTTAACCCGGGTGGCCGGGTTGTTCAGCCGGCGCGGTTATAACATCGAGAGCCTGGCCGTAGGTCAAACCCACGAACCGAGCATTTCCCGCATGACAATTGTGGTAGACGGCGATGACAGGGTGATCGAGCAGGTTACAAAGCAGCTTGATAAACTCATCGATGTCATTGAAGTACAGGATATTACAAACGTCGAGTATGTGGACCGGGAACTGGTTTTAATCAAGGTCAACGCCGAACCCCCAGTGCGCGGGGAGATTATGCAGATTGTGGACATTTTCAGGGCGCGTATCGTGGACATCGGCCAGCGAACTCTCATCATCGAGTGCACCGGTGATGAAGGGAAGATCCGGGCAATCGAAAAATCCCTGAAACCTTTTGGGATTCTGGAGCTGGTACGCACGGGCAAAATTGCCATGGTCCGGGGCCCGAAGTACGAAGAAGACTGAGAGGAGGATGTATACCATGAAAATTTATTACGATCAGGACGCAGATCTGAAGTTTCTCGAGGGGAAAACCGTTGCCGTGATCGGCTACGGGAGCCAGGGCCATGCCCAGGCCCTCAACCTGAGGGACAGCGGGGTAAACGTGATTGTGGCCGAGGCTCCGGGGAGCGGGAACTGGAAAAAAGCAGCCGAGGCCGGCTTTCGGGTAATGACCGCGGCTGAGGCTGCCGCCCAGGCCGACGTTGTTCAGATTTTGATTCCCGATGATAAGCAGCCGGCCGTTTTCCGGACCGACATTGCCCCTCACTTGAAGCCGGGCAACGCAATTGCCTTTTCACACGGTTTCAACATCCACTACGGCCAGATCGTTCCGCCCCCCGAGGTTGATGTGTTTATGGTGGCGCCAAAAAGCCCGGGACACCTCCTGCGGCGGATGTACGAGCAGGGGGCCGGGGTTCCTGCCCTTGTGGCGGTAGCTCAGGATTATACGGGGCAGGCAATGCAGCTCGCGCTGGCGTATGCCAGGGGAATCGGTTCGACCCGGGCCGGGGTTATCGAGACCACCTTTAAAGAGGAAACGGAAACCGATCTCTTTGGTGAGCAGGCCGTGCTCTGCGGCGGGGTTACCGAACTCGTCCGGGCCGGTTTCGATACGCTGGTGGAGGCCGGGTACCAGCCGGAAATTGCCTATTTCGAGTGCCTGAACGAACTGAAGCTGATCGTGGACTTGATGTACGAGGGCGGGATCAGCTGGATGCGCTATTCCATCAGCGATACCGCCGAGTACGGCGATCTGACGCGGGGGAAGCGGATCATTACGCAGGAAACGCGCGCCGAAATGAAGCGCATCCTCGAGGAAATCCAGAACGGGAGTTTTGCGCGGGAATGGATTCTGGAGAACATGACAGGGCGGCCCGTCTTCAATGCGCTGGCAAAGAAGGAAGCAAACCACCTGATTGAAGTCGTGGGCAAGAAACTCCGGGAAATGATGCCTTGGCTGAAGAAGTAGGGAAGCGATGAGGCCTCGCCCGAATCTGGCAGCAAGAAAGGAGGCCGTAAAGTGAAAACGATGATTTCGGGCGCGGAAGCCCTGATGCGGGTTTTTCGCGAGGAAAATGTGGAGCTCATTTTCGGGTACCCCGGCGGCGCCCTCCTTCCGGTCTACGACGCCCTCTACCATACCGACTTCAGGCATGTTCTCGTCCGTCAGGAGCAGGCTGCTGTCCATGCGGCGAGCGGCTACACGAGGACGACGGGGAAGCCTGCAGTCTGCATGGCAACCTCGGGCCCCGGCGCCACAAACCTTGTTACCGGAATCGCGACTGCCTACATGGATTCGATTCCGGTGGTGGTGATCACCGGCCAGGTGGGCACCGGAATGGTGGGGACCGATGCCTTTCAGGAGGTCGATACAAAGGGGATTACCCTTCCCATCACAAAGCATAATTACCTTGTCAAGCACCCTCAGGAACTGCCCCGCGTCATCCGGGAAGCCTTCTACATCGCACGCACAGGGAGGCCGGGGCCTGTTGTCATCGACCTCCCCCGCAACGTTGCGGAGGCCCAGATCGAATGGCGCGAGAGGGAGAGGACGGAACTCCGCAGCTACCACCCCCGGTACGAGCCGGATCCCGACCTTGTAGATCAGGCTGCAGAAATGCTGAACAGGGCGGAGCGCCCGGTTATTCTGGCCGGGGGTGGGGTTCTGAGTGCCCGCGCCCCTGAAGAACTGCTTGCACTGGCGGAAAAAATGCGTGTTCCCGTTACAACCACTTTAATGGGAATCGGGGCCTTTCCCGAGGACCACGAGCTTGCGCTGGGAATGCTGGGGATGCACGGGACCGCGTACGCCAACTACGCGGTCAGCGCGGCCGACGTTTTGCTGGCCCTGGGCGCCCGTTTTGCAGACCGGGTAACGGGAAATGTCAAGAAATTTGCTCCCCATGCGAAAATAATCCACGTTGACATCGATCCTGCAGAAATCGGCAAAAACATCCCGGCGGCCCTTCCCGTAATCGGTGATGTCAGGTGCTTCCTGCGCGCTTTGCTTCCCCTCGTTCAGGAAAAGGACAATCCGGCCTGGCTGAAGCAGATCGCCAGGTGGAAGGAGGAGCACCCGCTGCGTTTTTGCGAGGACGGAAGCCTGAAACCCCAGCAGATCATCCGGGCCCTGGGCGAGATCACGAAGGGGGACTGCATCGTCGCGACGGATGTGGGGCAGCACCAGATGTGGGCTGCGCAGTTTTTCAAAGTCCGGAAGCCCTACACCTTCCTTTCCTCGGGCGGACTGGGAACGATGGGCTACGGACTCCCAGCGGCCCTGGGCGCCCAGCTTGGCAACCCTGAAAAGCTGGTTCTCTCCCTGACCGGAGACGGAAGTTTTCAGATGAATATGTTTGAGCTGGGCACCGCCATGCAGGAAAAACTCCCCCTGAAAATCTTTATCTTCAACAACCACGCCCTGGGAATGGTTAAACAGCTCCAGTATTTTTACTGCGCCAGGCGCTACAGCCAGGTTAACTTTACTTTTTGCCCGGATTTCGTGCAGCTGGCGCGGGCCTACGATGCGGTGGGGATACGCCTCGAGCGAAGCGAAGACATCTATCCGACCCTGGACGAAGTCCTGGCAAACGGGAGGCTGACGATCGTAGACTGCATCATCGATCCCGATGAACTGGTCTACCCGATGGTCCTGGCCGGGAAGGGAATCGGGGAATTAATCGAACTTCCAGATAGTGTTAGATGATTTTGCCCCGAAAAAGGGATGTTCTTGGGAGGTTAAACGGCTTTGTCAGAGCGGATTTACATCTTTGATACAACGCTCCGGGACGGCGAACAGTCTCCCGGGGTGAGCCTGAACCTGCACGAAAAACTGGAGATCGCCCGCCAGCTTGCAAAGCTAAACGTAGACGTGATTGAAGCAGGGTTTCCCATTGCTTCACCGGGTGACTTTGCGGCGGTCCAGGCGGTTGCCAGGGAGGTGCAGGGCCCCGTCATCGCAGGCCTTGCCCGCGCCAACCGGACCGACATCGACCGGGCCTGGGAGGCTCTGAAAGAGGCGGAGAGGCCCCGGATCCACACCTTCATCGCCACCTCCGACATCCATCTCCAGTACAAGCTGCAGAAGAGCAGGGAAGAAGTCCTGAACCTTGCGGTGGCTGCGGTGAAGCATGCCAAGGGCTACACCGAGGATGTGGAGTTTTCCGCCGAGGATGCTTTTCGCAGCGATCTCAGTTTTTTGTGCGAGGTAATCCAGGCCGTAATCGAAGCCGGGGCAACGGTTGTCAACATCCCTGATACCGTAGGGTACGCCACTCCCTACGAATTTGGGGATTTTATTGCCCAGATCCGGGCGCGCGTGCCCGGCACCGACCGGGTGATTTTAAGCGTCCACTGCCACAACGACCTGGGGCTGGCGGTTGCAAATTCCCTGGCTGCGATCCGGAACGGAGCCCAGCAGGTGGAATGCGCGGTCAACGGCCTGGGGGAGCGGGCCGGGAATGCTGCCCTGGAAGAGATCGTGATGGCGCTTTATACCAGGCGCGCCTACTACCAGAAGGAGACGAACATCAGGTACGACGAAATTTACCGGACGAGCAGACTGGTCAGCACCCTGACCGGGATGCCCGTCCAGCCCAACAAGGCAGTTGTGGGGAAAAATGCTTTCCTCCACGCCTCGGGAATCCACCAGGATGGTGTTTTGCAGGCGCGCGCAACTTATGAAATTATGAATCCCGAATTGGTCGGGTTTCCCAAGGCCAACATCGTTTTGGGGAAGCTCTCGGGGCGCCACGCCCTCAGGGAGCGCCTGGCAGAACTGGGATATATCCTTTCTGACGAGGAACTGGAAAAAGCCTTCCAGCGTTTTAAAAACCTGGCGGACCGCAAAAAGGATATTACCGACCGGGATCTGGAAGCAATTGTGAAAAATGAGATTAAGGTTGCTCCGGAGCTGTACCAGCTTGCCTACCTCCATGTCTCGAGCGGCACGACGGTTGTTCCCACGGCGACGGTGGGCTTGAAGCGGAACGGGATCGTCAGGGAGGAGGCGGCCTGCGGGGACGGGCCGGTGGACGCGGCCTTTAAGGCTGTTGATAAAATAACCGGAATCAACAACCTCTCTCTGGCCGATTACTCCCTGAGCGCAATTACAGGAGGCAAAGATGCTCTGGGCGAGGTTGTGGTCCGGGTGGAGTACGGAGGGAAGACCTTCATTGGGCGGGGTTTGAGCACCGACATCATCGAAGCAAGTGTAAAAGCTTATTTGAACGCCGTAAACAAGGTGATTTGCGAAGTGGGGGAAGATGCAGCTTTCTTTTCCGCCGCAACAAATCAGGATGGGGAATAGGAGGACATGACATGGGAATGACCATTACCGAAAAGATCCTGGCGGCTCACGCCGGAAAGGAGCGGGTTGCTCCGGGGGAACTGGTCAACTGCCGCCTGGATCTTGTCCTTGCAAACGACATCACGGCGCCTGTTGCCATCAAGGAGTTTCTGAAACTGGGGCTTGACCGCGTTTTCGATCCCGCCCGGATCGCCCTGGTCCCGGACCATTTTACACCGAATAAGGATATCAAATCTGCCGAGCAGTGCCGGGAAGTGCGGGAGTTCGCACGGAAATTTGGAATCGTTCATTACTTTGAGGTAGGGCGCATGGGGATTGAGCACTGCCTTCTTCCCGAGCAGGGGCTCGCGCTCCCCGGCGACCTGATCATCGGAGCCGATTCCCATACCTGCACCTACGGGGCGCTGGGGGCTTTTGCAACAGGGGTCGGGAGCACTGATCTCGCCGCGGGAATGGCCCTGGGTGAATGCTGGTTTAAGGTGCCGGAGAGCATGAAGTTCATCTACCATGGAAAAATGCTCCCCTGGGTTACCGGAAAGGACCTGATTCTCTACACGATCGGGGACATCGGGGTTGACGGCGCCCTTTACCGGGCGATGGAATTTACCGGGGAGGCGATTGAAGCTCTTTCCGTCGAAGGGCGCCTGACCATGTGCAACATGGCCGTCGAGGCCGGAGCAAAAAACGGCATCATTGCTCCGGATCAAAAAACCCTTGCCTACGTGCGGGAGAGGGCCCAGCGTTCCTTCCAGATATTTGCCAGCGATCCCGATGCCGCCTACGTTGAGGTGCGGGAGTACCAGGTGGAGGAGATCGACCTTCAGGTTGCCTTTCCCCACCTTCCCGAAAATGCCCGGCCGGTTGCGGAGGCTGCAGGGATCGAAATCGACCAGGTGGTGATCGGCTCCTGCACGAACGGGCGGCTCGAGGATTTGCGAATCGCGGCGCGGATTCTCAAGGGAAGGAAGGTTCACCCGCGCCTGCGCCTGATCGTGATTCCGGGGACCCAGGAGATATATTTAAGCGCCCTCCGAGAGGGGCTGCTGGAAATTTTTGTTCAGGCCGGGGCGGTTGTGAGCACTCCCACCTGCGGCCCCTGTCTCGGCGGGCACATGGGGATCCTGGCGCGGGGCGAGAGGGCCCTTGCCACTACGAACAGGAATTTTGTGGGCCGGATGGGACACCCGGAGAGCGAGGTTTACCTTGCAGGGCCTGCCGTTGCCGCAGCCTCGGCGGTAACCGGCTGTATTTCACACCCGAGGGAGGTTGTGGCGAACAATGCAGATTAAGGGGCGTGTTTGGAAATTCGGCGCCAACATCGATACGGATCTGATCATACCGGCGCGTTATTTAAATACGACCGACCCGGCAGAACTGGCGGCCCACTGCATGGAGGACGCCGACCCCGACTTTGCCCGGCGCGTCTCTCCGGGAGACATTGTGGTTGCGGGAAAGAATTTTGGGTGCGGCTCCTCCCGGGAGCATGCCCCCATCGCGCTGAAAGGGGCAGGGGTAGGCTGCGTCATCGCCGCCTCCTTTGCCCGGATTTTCTACCGCAACGCCATCAACATCGGACTTCCCATCCTGGAGTCTTCTGAGGCTGCAGCAGCCCTGGAAGAAGGGGATCTGGTTGCGGTGGATCTGGCCTCCGGCATGATTAAGAATCTTTCGCGGGGCGGGGTTTATCAGGCGGCTCCCTTCCCTCCCTTCATGCAGGAAATCATGCGGGCAGGTGGATTGATCAATTACGTGCGGGAAAGGATGACGAAACGTGCCTAAGATTTTGCTTTTGCCCGGAGACGGAATCGGACCCGAGATCGTCCCCGAAGCGGTCAAGGCCCTGGAAGCGGTGGGAAAACGCTTCCAGATCTCCTTTACGTTCCAGGAGGCCCTGGTGGGGGGCGCCGCCTACGACGTTTACGGCGTCCCCCTCCCCGAAGAAACCCTCAGGCTCTGTGAAGAAAGCGACGCCATTTTGCTGGGAGCAATCGGGGGGCCGAAGTGGGATCACCTGCCCCCTGCCCTGCGCCCCGAGGCCGGTGCGCTCCTCCCCCTGCGCAAACACCTGGGCCTCTACGCAAATATCAGGCCGGCTGTTCTCTTTCCTTCCCTGATCGAGGCTTCGCCTTTAAAAGAAGAAATCGTTGCAGGGCTCGATCTTGTTGTGGTCCGGGAGTTGACCGGAGGGCTTTACTTCGGCGCGAAGCAGAGGGAAAAGATAGGCGAAGAAGAACGGGCACTGGACACCCTCGTCTATTCAACAGGAGAGATCGTCCGCATTGGGCGCCTCGCCTTCGAGATGGCACGCAAGCGGCGGGGCAAAGTCACTTCTGTGGATAAGGCAAACGTTCTGGAAAGTTCGCGGCTCTGGCGCGAGGTGATCACAGAACTTGGGAAAGATTACCCTGATGTGGAGCTTGAACACATGTACGTGGATAACTGCGCCATGCAGCTTGTGCGCAACCCCCGCCAGTTTGATGTGATCGTTACGGAGAACATGTTTGGGGATATTCTCACAGATGAAGCCAGTGTTTTGACCGGCTCCATCGGAATGCTCCCTTCGGCCAGCCTCGGGGGGAAGGTTGCCTTGTATGAGCCGGCGCACGGTTCGGCCCCCGACATTGCCGGCCAGCAGAAGGCAAACCCTCTTGCCACGATTCTTTCTGCTGCTTTGATGCTCCGCTATTCCTTCGGTTTTGAGGAGGGGGCGCGCGCCATTGAGGAGGCCGTCCGCAGGGTGCTGGAAGAGGGGTACCGGACCCCCGATCTGATGAAGCCGGGCGCGCGGGAGGTTGCAACCGCCGAAATGGGCTCCCTGGTCGCTGCTTTTTTAAGAGAAGCGGGCAGCCTTGATGCTGCGAAGAGCGGCAACGCCTTGTTCGGAACCGAAGACTGACAAGAAAGGATGAGAAGTGGTGGGGATTTAAAAGAGAAGTGCGGGGATGTAAAGGTATTTGTTTACGACACGACGCTGCGGGATGGGGCACAGGGTGAAGGAATCAGCCTGACGGTCGAAGATAAGCTGAAGATCACGAGAAAACTGGACGAACTGGAGGTTCCTTACATCGAGGGGGGATGGCCGGGGTCCAATCCCAAGGACCTGGAGTATTTTTACCGGGTCCGGAGGCTTCCTTTGAAGCACGCGAGGATCGCGGCGTTTGGCGCGACCCGAAGGGCAGGGGTTCCCGTGGCGCAGGACGCCAATATCAGGGCGCTGCTTCAGGCGGAAACCCCCTGTGTTACAATTTTCGGAAAAAGCTGGGATTTCCATGTGACAACAGCCCTCCAGACCTCCCTGGCAGAGAACCTGAACATGATCCGGGAGAGCGTGGGCTACCTGAAGGCGCAGGGGCGCGAGGTAATTTACGATGCCGAGCACTTCTTTGACGGCTTCAAAGCGAATCCGGACTACGCCCTGGCGACCTTGAAAGCGGCGGCCGAGGCCGGTGCGGACTGGATCGTCCTGTGCGACACCAACGGCGGCAGTTTGCCCCACGAGGTTGAGCAAATTTTTGAACGGGTCTGCCGGGCCGTCAAGTTGCCGCTGGGCATCCACGCCCACAACGACGGAGATCTGGCCGTCGCCAACAGCATTGTTGCAGTAAGATGCGGGGCGCGTCAGGTTCAGGGGACGATCAACGGTTTTGGGGAGCGCTGCGGCAATGCCAACCTCTGCTCGATCATTCCCAATCTCCAGCTCAAACTAGGATTTTCCTGTCTGAGCCCCGAAGCCCTGCGCCGGCTTACGGAAGCGTCTCATTATGTGAGCGAGATCGCGAATATGACCCCCCACAACAACCAGCCCTTTGTCGGAGCCAGCGCCTTTGCTCACAAGGGGGGAGTCCACGTCAGCGCAATTTTAAAGGACCCTGCGACCTACGAGCACCTCAACCCCGAACTGGTTGGAAACAAGCGCCGCGTTTTGGTTTCGGAGCTGTCGGGAGCCAGCAACCTGTTTTACAAGGCGCAGGAGCTGAACCTCGATCTCACTCAGGACAGTCCCCGGGCGAGGGAAATCATCCAGAAAATCAAAGAACTGGAGTACCAGGGTTACCAGTTTGAGGGAGCCGACGCTTCCCTGGAGCTTTTGCTGCGGCGGGCCTTCGGGCAGTACGAAGAATTTTTTACCCTCGAAAGCTTGAAGCTCCTGGTTGAAAAGCGGCCCAACGACGGTGATCTGATCAGTTCCGAGGCCACGATCAAGCTGCGCGTCGGGGACCAGATCATCCACACTGCGGCCGAAGGGAACGGCCCCGTGAACGCCGTGGACAATGCCCTCAGGAAGGCTCTTGAAGGCTTCTACCCGGTTCTCAAGGAGATGCACCTGGTTGATTACAAGGTCCGCGTTCTGGACGGAAAAGACGGGACGGGGGCAAAGGTGAGGGTTCTGATCGAGTCTGCCGATGCCGCCGGTTCGTGGAGCACCGTCGGGGTTTCGGAGAACATCATCGAGGCAAGCTGGCAGGCCCTGACCGACAGCATGAACTACGCCCTGCTCCGCAGCCTTAATAAGGTTAAAAGTTAAAAATTGAGGCAAGTCTGACTCGAGATCGAGAGGCCCGGACAGGTTTAAACCCTGCTCCGGGTCTTATGTTTGGGATCTAGGCCGGAGATAATGCAGGGTGGGCGGGGGTGCGGCGGGAAGTTCTATTTCCTCAACCCGCCTGATCACGGGGTAGACCTTGTAGATGGCAAGGTCGTCCAGAACTCCTCCGAGCAGCCGCAGTCCCGATTCCAGCTTTTCCTGGTCCCCGATGGCTTTAATGGTGCAGGGAAAGAGGACTTCTTTTCCGTTGATGGTGAGGGTTAAATCCTCTTTATTCCAGAAAATGCTTGTCCAGGGGGTAATGCGCTGGTTGTTGATGGCAATTGCTTCTGCCTGAGATGCCCAGAGTTCGTTGACGATGTCAACCAGATCAAGATAGACGATTGGGGAATCGGTGGTAATGGTGATGGTAATCCCCGGCCCTTTGACAGGGTCGAGTCCAAGGGCATTTCGCAGGCGCGCCGATTCCTTTTTCAGGCCTTCTGTCAGGGCCTCTCTGCTGCTGACATCCGCCTGGAAGGTTTGCTGCTGCCGGTCCAGCTCCCTCAATTCTTTTTCCAGTTCGCCCCTTTTATCGTGGAGTTTTTTCAGCATGAGCACAAGGACGTCAGTCTTCTGGAGCGACAGATCGCTGAGGAAGTTCTGCTGGGTCTGGAACTGGACGGAAAGGAGGAAGCCCAGGAAGAGAAATACAACGAAAACGGGAAGCTGCCACCGCTTGAGACTACCCATTTTTTCCTCCTCCCGGCGACGTAAGGTGCCTCTTCCGCAGCCAGGCTGCCAGAACCTCTCTCCTGATAATGGCGAGGTTCTGGAAAAGCCGGACCCCAAAAACGAAAACTGCTGCGAGGTAAAGATCGACGCCAAGGCGGTCTCCTAAATAGGCTAGAAGCGCGGCAAGCAGAGCATTGGTAAAAAAGCCGGTGAGGAGGACCGCGCTGTCAAATTTTTCTTCGAGGATTGCCCTCAATCCCCCGAACGCCGAGTCCAGAGCGGCCAGTACTGCCACTGATAAATATTTTACATACGCACCGGGGATCGGGAAGGCAAGCGCAGAGCCGATTCCGATTCCAATGAGCAGGCCCAGGAGAGGCAGCCACATCAGCTATTCCTCCTTTGGTTGCGTAAAGGTGAACTGGTAGCTCCCTTTGTAAGGGGGGATTACAATATTCGGGTGCTTTTCGAGATTAACGGGGAAACCCGCCATTTTGAGAATATTATACTCGCTCTCCGGCGCCTCCAAAACCCTGGCAAGGCTGTCCGGATTCCCGATTGCTTTAACGACGTAGGGTGGAGCAAGGCGGGTTGTATTCACCAGGATCATTGGCCCCACACATCTGATGTCCGAAGAAGTTACAATGCGCTGGTCGTTGACGGAAATGGCCTCTGCCCCTCCAACGCGAAGTTCGTTAATGATGTAGAGGATGTGTTTATCATGGATCAGAAAGTCTTCTGCCTGAAACTGGCCCGGGTTTTTCGCCTGGGCTGCTTCGGCTCCCTTCCGGTTGTCATCCAAAAATACTACAATGCCCGGCCCTTCCACCTCGACAAGGCCCGCCTGGACTTTTAGCTCCCGCAGTTTGTTCTGCAGGTTTTGCAGTTCTGCTTCGCCTGCGGCGAGGGCCTCCTGGGAGCGGGCGAGGGAGGCTCTCTTTTCTTCAATTTCTGCCTCCAGCCTTTTGATGATCCTTTCCTGTGTTTGGATCATGGCCACGAGGTTTTCGTTTTTCTGGCGCCAGGGGGTTTGGTTGCTTGCCGCCAGACTGCGCAGCACTGATACCAGCAGGATTCCGGAAATCAAAAAAACCAGGGTGAGGGGAAGCTGCCATTTTTTGAGTTTAATCTTGTTGCAAAGGGCTTTCAGATTGTGATGAATTCTCATCTTCTTTCCCTCCTCGGGGCCAACTTTAGTATTTTTTCTAGACCGTTTGCAAAACTCCTTCTTGGGTGTTGCTTCAGATGCCGGGAGGCTTTTCCATGACCTGGAACCTCAGGAGCTTGATTTTTGACAAGGAAAATGGGAGGGAGGCGGAGAAGTTGTAATCGTTTCCGGAGGGAATAAAGATAAGCTGGCATACCAGGTGATTTTGGGGTATATTTTTTCAGAAAAGGTTTTTGAAGGTGGGTGTGATGGCGAAGGTTCTGGCCTATTTGAATTATTTCGATCTGCGAACGGTTATCGATATTCTCATTGTGGCTTTCGTTTTGTACAAGTTCCTGATGCTGATCAAGGGGACGCGGGCCGTTCAGCTTTTGAAAGGGCTTGCAGTTCTCGTGATTGCATCCAGTTTGAGTGAGCGCCTTAATTTATATACAACTAACTGGATCCTGGACAAAACCTGGACGATGCTTTTTGTGGCGCTCCCTGTGGTCTTCCAGCCGGAACTGCGCCGCGCCCTGGAGCAGCTGGGCCGGGGTGGTTTTTTCGGCCGCTCCTTTTTTCTGGCGGAGGCGGAAGCGAGGCGGGCTGCCCATGAGGTTGTCCGGGCAGCGGAAGCCCTGGCGCGGCGCCGCGTGGGGGCTCTTGTAGTCTTTGTGCGGGAGACCGGGTTGCAGGAATACGTGGAAAGCGGGGTCAAACTTGACGCCCTGGTTTCGGCCGAGGCCCTTGTCAACATTTTTGAGCCGGGCACCCCCCTTCATGACGGGGCGGCGATCATTTACGGGGACCGGATTCTGGCGGCGGGCTGTTATTTGCCCCTCACCGAGAACCCCTTTTTAAACAAAGAGCTGGGAACACGGCACCGGGCTGCGCTGGGGGTTACGGAGCAGAGCGATGCGGTTGCGGTGGTGGTTTCCGAGGAAACAGGGCTGATTTCCCTTGCTCAGGGGGGGAAACTTCTCCGGGGATTAAAAGGAGCTGAGCTGGAGAGAAAACTGGAGGAGCTCACCGGGCCCGGAGGCAAAAAGGTGCGGGATTGAAAGGAAGCAGAGGAAAAAAGATGAAAGAGGGAACGATTAAAAACTGGTTTCTCCGTTACAATATCGGCTACAAGGTGCTGGCTCTGCTGCTTGCCTTTCTGCTCTGGTATTTTGTCACGGGGCAGCGCGACCCCCTCGTGGAACGCACCTTCTCCCGTCCTTTGGAACCGCGCGGTCTCTCCTCACAACTGGTTCTGGCTTCATCCCTTCCCGAGGTAAAAGTTACAGTGCGAGGAGCAAAAAGTGTAATCCAGGGCCTGGGTCCAGAAGAGATCCGTGTTTTCGTAGATCTTGCAGGCCAGAGCGCAGGAGAGGCCCTCCTGCCGGTTAAAACCGAAGTGCCCTTTGGTGCTCTCGTCGCCAATCTTGAACCCGAGAGGGTGCGGGTTTACCTGGATTTTTGGGGGGAGAAAAAGGTTCCGGTTCGGGTCGCGGTCCTCGGGGAACCGGCGGCCGGCTATCTTCTGCTGACTCCCGTCGCCACCCCCTCCCAGGTCTTGGTGGAGGGGCCGAGCTCCCTCCTGGCGCGGGTTCAGGAGGTTCAGGCTGTTTTGCGGGTTAATGAGGCGCGGCAGAATGTGACTCAGAGAGTGCGCATCCGGATACCTGGCGCATCGGGGGAAAAGCTTAAGGCCCGGCCTGAGGTTGTGGAGGTGCTGGTTCCCGTAACGACGCGGGGGCCCGTCAAGTCCGTTTTCGTGGCTGCGGATATTCGGGGTGAACCCCAACCCGGGTTTGCTGTAAAAGAAGTTCTGGTGGATCCGCCCCAGATTCAGGTCACAGGCCCTCCGGATGCCCTGGCCGCCCTCACCGAAGTGCGCACCCGGCCGGTAGATATTTCCGGAACCGGGGCGAGCATGGTTCGAGAAACGGAGTTATCTCTTCCTCCGGGGGTTTTTTCTGTGACCCAGAATCAGGTAAAGGTGACCGTGGAGGTGGGCCGCTCTGACACAGGGCAATTACCAGAAGAGTAAAATAATGATAAAAATAAAAAAATGAGATATAATAAACTCTGCAATCTGGAAGGAGGGTCTGCGCAGGATGGGGCTTCTTTTCGGAACAGACGGCGTGAGAGGGGTTGCCAACCAGGAGCTGACGCCTGAACTGGCCTTTCGTCTGGGGAGGGCCGGGGCTTTTGTCCTGAGCCGGGACGGAAAGCGCCCCCGGATCATGCTGGGAAAGGATACGCGGGTTTCGGGAGATATGCTGGAGGCTGCTTTAATTGCAGGGATTCTCTCCGTAGGAGGCGACTGCCTCAGGGCCGGGGTGATCACGACACCAGGCCTGGCCTACCTCACAAGGGTCTCGGAATGCTGTGCTGGGGTTGTGATTTCTGCCTCCCACAACCCGGTTCCCGACAACGGGATTAAATTCTTTGGCGGAGATGGCTTCAAGCTCCCCGACGCGGTGGAGGAAGAAATCGAGCGACTGGTTTTAACGGATGACTTCGCCTTTCCCCAGCCTACCGGCGCCGGGATCGGAAGGGTCTATGAGGAGGACGGGGGGCTTAACCGGTACCTGGCCTTTCTCAAAGAACAGGCTGCTGTTGATTTAAGCGGGATCAGGCTGGTCATCGACTGCGCCCACGGGTCTGCTTCCAACCTGGCACCCCGCCTCTTTGCGGAGCTCGGCGCGGACCTGACGGTCCTGCACAATGAGCCGAACGGGGTCAATATCAACGAAGGGTGCGGATCCACCCACCCCTATCCTCTCCAGCAGGCTGTCGTGAGCCTGGGGGCCGATTTGGGGCTTGCCTTTGATGGTGATGCCGACCGGGTGGTTGCCGTAGATGAAAAGGGTAACCTGGTAGATGGAGACCAGATTCTTGTAATCTGCGGCCTGGCCCGGAAGCGCAAGGGCCTGCTCCCGGGCGGCAGGGTTGTGGTTACGGTCATGAGCAACCTGGGTCTGCGAGAGGCTTTTCAGAGAGAAAATGTTGAGGTTATCGAGACAAAGGTGGGGGACCGCTACATCCTCGAGGAGATGCAGAAAACGGGGGCGGTGCTGGGAGGCGAGCAGTCAGGCCACATCATTTTTCTCGACCGCACGACAACCGGAGATGGTCTCCTGACGGCGCTGGAGCTTTTGAAAGTTGTCAGGGAATCGAATGAGCCTCTATCCCGACTGGCGGCCCAGATGACCCGTTTCCCTCAAGTACTGGTGAACGTTCCGGTTCAAAACAAGCGGGGGCTTTTTGACAACCCTGTGATCGCCGAGGCCATTCGTCTTGCCGAGGCGCGGCTTGCCGGGCGCGGCCGGATTCTGGTGAGGCCGTCCGGAACCGAGCCGGTGGTCCGGGTCATGGGGGAGGGGCCCCACGAAGAGGAACTGAAGGAGGTGGTTGGCGGGGTCGCGCAGGTAGTGAAGGCCAGTTTGGGGTAACGGTGCAAGGTTAAATTAATCAAAATTAAATTTTAATTGCTTTCCACGCCGAAAACCGATTTCTTAGCGCCTGGACCGGTTTTTTCGGCCGGTTGACGAGGAAGGGGTTAATCGAAGGATTCGGCGGGTGCCCCTCGGTGGCCCACCACCGTGAGAATACCTTCAAATCCGGAAAGCAATTTCCGGGACAAAGAGGTATTCGGTGGGAGGAAACCGCGTGGGAAGCAGCAGGGAGGAGAAACTGAATCATGTGCGGAATCGTCGGTTACCTGGGTAATCAAGACGCGGTTTCGGTTCTTCTCAACGGTTTGAAGAGGCTGGAGTACCGCGGGTACGACTCTGCAGGGGTTGCTTTTTTGAACGAGGGCGCCCTCAAGGTGCACAAGAAAGCCGGGCGGATCGCGGTTTTAGAGGAATGCCTGGGGGCGCTTGCACCCCAGACCCGGATCGGGATCGGCCACACCCGGTGGGCGACGCACGGGCGCCCCTCGGACCGGAACGCCCACCCTCACTGCGACTGCACCGGGAAGTTTGCCGTTGTCCACAACGGGATCATCGAAAACTACGGAGAACTGCGGGAACAGCTGGAGGGGCGCGGGCACCGTTTTACCTCCGAAACCGATACGGAAGTCCTGGCGCACCTTGTCGAGGAGGCCTACGCCGGGGACCTGTGTGCGGCTCTCAGAGAGGCCCTGAGGCAGGTGCGCGGCTCCTACGCAGTTGTCCTTTTGAGCGAATACCACCCCGACCGGCTCGTTGCCGCCCGGAAAGACAGCCCGCTGGTGGTCGGGCTCGGCCAGGGAGAGTATTTCCTGGCTTCGGACATCCCCGCCTTGCTTCCCTATACCCGGCAGGTCTATCTCCTCTCCGAGGGAGAAATGGCGGAACTCACCCTGGATGGAGTCCGGATTATGAACTCCCGGGGAGAGCCCGTTACCAGGGAAGTATTTCACGTGGGTTGGGACGCCGCGGCTGCGGAGCGGGGCGGTTTTCCTCACTTTATGCTCAAGGAGATTTGCGAGCAGCCGCGCGCCCTGCGGGACACTCTGAGAGGCCGGATCACCCCGCAGGGTGACGATGTTGTCCTGAAAGAAATCGCTCTTGCGCCGGAAGAGATCCGGAGCTTCTCAAAAATTGCCGTTGTCGCCTGCGGCACTGCTTACCATGCCGGTCTTGTGGGAAAGTACGTCATCGAGAAGCTCGCCCGGATCCCGGTAGAGGTCGATCTTGCCTCCGAGTTTCGCTACCGGGACCCCCTGCTGGATGCCCGGACCCTGGTTGTTGTAATCAGCCAGTCGGGGGAAACTGCGGATACACTGGCCGCCCTGCGGGAGGCGCGGGCGCGGGGCTGCCGGGTGCTGGCCGTGACCAACGTCGTGGGAAGCACGGTGGCGCGGGAGGCTGACGAGGTGATCTACACCTGGGCGGGACCGGAGATTGCGGTGGCCTCCACCAAGGCGTATACGACCCAGGTTCTGGTGATGTATCTGCTGGGGCTTTTGTTTGCGAAGGCGCGGGGAACGCGCACCGGCGCCGAAGTTGCGGAAATCACAGCAGCACTGAGGAAACTGCCCGACCAGGTGGATCTGATTTTAGAGCAAAAGGAATACCTTGACGAGGTGGCCAGGAAATATTGCCGGTGCGAAGATGTATTCTTCATCGGCCGCGGCCTCGACTACGCCGTTGCGCTGGAGGGGGCCCTCAAGCTCAAGGAAATCTCCTACATTCACGCCGAGGCCTATGCTGCCGGCGAACTGAAGCATGGAACCCTGGCTTTGATTGTCGAAGGGGTGCCTGTGATTGCTCTTGCCACCCAGGACGATCTCCTGGAGAAACTCCTGAGCAATGTGAAGGAGGTCAAGGCGAGGGAGGGGACGGTGATTGGGGTCTGTCTGGGCCGCAGGGAGGAGGTTGCCCGGGAGGTCGACCATGTGATCAGTCTCCCCGAGGCTCCTTCTTTCGTGGCTCCCATTCTGGCCGCGGTTCCTCTGCAGCTTCTGGCTTACTACATGGCGGCAGCCCGCGGCTGCGACATCGACAAGCCCCGTAATCTGGCCAAAAGCGTCACCGTCGAGTAAGCTGCCTCCTTTGCGTTGTAGGCCTGGCTGGGGAAAATCTCTTCCCAACCCGGCTCTTTTCCAGGGGGTTTGCGCGGGCGATTTGGGCTCTTTACCCCATTCTGATTTTAGAAAAATTACCACAATTTAATGCGGTTAGCAGGAATTACCCCCTGTTGCGAAGAATGTAAGCAAAAAAGCTGGTTGAGGAGGTGAGCCCTGGGACAGGGGTCCGGTATGGAAGAGAAAGAAACAGGTGAAATTCAACTGGTTGTTTTTCGTTTGGGAGCCGAGGAATACGGGGTGCCGATTACCCAGGTTCAGGAAATCAACCGTCTTACCACTCCCACCAGGATTCCGAAGGCCCCGGCCTTTGTGGAGGGTGTCATTAATTTGCGCGGCAAGGTGCTTCCGGTAATCGACTTGAAGAAGAGGTTCGGGCTGGAAGGTGCGGCATACACCGATGAGGCCCGGATTGTGGTGGTGGAAATCGCCGGCCACACGGTTGGTGTCATCGTGGATGTGGTCTCCGAGGTGCTCCGGCTTCCCGTGACCAGTATCGAACCGCCGCCGGCGGTCATTGCCGGGATTACGGCAGACTATTTGCGGGGTGTAGGGAAATTAGATGACAGGTTGCTGATCCTGCTCGATCTCAACAAGATCTTGACGGAAACGGAGCAGAGCCAGCTGAGGGAAACGGCGGAAGCCCTTGCGGGCTGATTTCCGGGGAAGCCGGAAGATTTATGAGATCCCGTTTGAGCTTGTCAGGCTTGGACGGGATTTTTTGTCCTTTTGCAATCCTGAAATGGCAGGAACCGGAATGCTCCTCAGGTTTGTGATATAATAACTTCAGGCTGTTTGGCAATTTTTAAAAATTCGTGGCGGGGGATTATGGTTAGAGGGATCGGGATTGATATTATTGAAATTGACCGGATGGAAAGGGCGCTCGCGCGGCAGCCCCGTTTGCGGGAACGCCTCTTCAGTTCGCGGGAAATTGCTTACTGCCTGCAAAAGAGCCGTCCGGCCGCATCATTTGCGGCGCGTTTTGCGGCGAAAGAGGCGGTTCGAAAAGCCTGCGGGGCGGGAGGAGGAATGCCCTGGCGCGAAATTGAGGTCCTCCTCGGGGAAGGTCCCCCCCGGATTCATCTTTCCCAAAATGCGGCCCAACTCGCCCGCCGGCTGGGGGTTGAAGATTTTGTGGTGAGCCTTTCCCACAGCAGAGCCTGCGCCTGCGCCGTTGTCCTGGCCCTGGGGGCCCGCAGGAATTTTTTTGAGAATTTTGCTGCGAAGGGGGATGTTTGATGAGGTTGGTCAAAGCCGCGGAAATGCGGGAGCTTGACCAGGAAGCAACGCGGCGCTACGGAATTCCCGGTATAATCTTAATGGAGAACGCGGGTCTCAATGTGGTTGCAGCTGTCCTCTCGCGGTTCTGGGGGGAGGGCCCCCGGGGGAGGACGGCGCTTGTGCTCGCGGGCCCTGGAAACAACGGGGGAGATGGTCTGGTGGCAGGGCGCCACCTGTTCAACCGGGGGGCGCGGGTGAATATCCTGCTTACAGCCCCGCCGGAGTCTTATCAAGGCGACGCTGCCGCCAACTTGAAGATCGTGACCGAAATGGGGATTCCGTGCCAGGTCTTTACCGGGGAAAAGATCGCCGATTTAAAGGAGGCCCTGGTGCAGTCCGATTTGGTTATCGATGCTCTTTTCGGGACGGGGTTTCGGGGCACCCCCCAGGAGCCTGTCGCCACGGCAATCAGAATGGTCAACGAATCGGGAAAACCTGTACTCAGCGTCGATCTTCCCTCGGGATTGGAGGCCGATACCGGGCGTGTTGCAGGGGAGTGCATCCGGGCGCGGCTTACGGTCACCCTCGGCCTTCCCAAGCTCGGGCTCTACCTGGAGCCGGGAGCCAGCTACGCGGGGGAGATCGTGATCGGCGACATCTCTTTTCCTCCCGAGCTGCGAAATGAAGACGAGGGAACCTTTTTTTTGATCGACCAGGCGATGGTGGCAAGAATCCTTCCTCTCCGCCTTCCTCACCACCACAAGGGTGACTACGGCCACGTGGTGGTGATCGGAGGCTCGCGGGGCTACACCGGGGCCCTGGCGCTTGCGGGCAGCGCTGCCCTCCGGGGCGGGGCAGGGCTGGTGACGGCGGTGGCGCCCGCCTCCCTTTATCCGGTTCTGGCAGCAAAGCTTACCGAGGTCATGACCCGTCCTGCTCCGGAAGCCTCAGAAGGAGGGGGGTTTGCCCGGTCGGCCCTGGCGGCCCTCGAGGACCTTTTAGGGCGCGCCACGGTGCTGGCAGTCGGCCCGGGCCTCGGACAGGATCCCGAAACCGGAGTTTTTCTGCAGAAACTCTTGAAAAAGATCAGGCTTCCTGTTGTGCTTGATGCTGATGCTTTGAATTTGCTGGCGCGGGAGAGGGAGTTCCTGGAGGATCCCGTGCTCCGGGAGCAGCGGAAGCGGTGGGTGCTCACGCCCCACCCCGGAGAAATGGCCCGGCTCCTCAATTTGAGCGTTTCTGCGGTTCAGGCGGACCGGGTTGGGAATGCCGTTTGGGCGAGCCGGAAGTGGGGGGCGATTGTGGTCTTAAAGGGGGCGCGCACGGTGGTTGCGACACCCGAAGGAAAGGTTTTTATCAACCCCACAGGCAATCCGGGTCTTGCCACGGGCGGGACAGGAGATGTTCTAACCGGTTTGATTGCGGCGCTGATCGCGCAGGGAATGGGTCCGGTTCAGGCCGCCTGCGCCGGGGTTTACATTCACGGCCTTGCTGCCGACCGCCTTGCGGCCCAGAGAGGAATGGCTGGAATGGCTGCCGGTGATTTGCTGAACGAGATTCCTTATGTTTTAAAGGATCTCTACGAATCTGCGAAGCGGAGGGAATAGGAAATGGAGCGTCCTGCCTGGGCGGAGATCGATCTTGATGCACTGATGAACAATGTACGCGAAATCCGCCGGGTGACGAATCCCCGGGCCCAGGTCATGGCTGTTGTGAAGGCGAACGGATACGGGCACGGCCTGGAGCCTGTCAGCAGGGCCGCGCTGAAGAGCGGCGCCGCCTGGCTCGGGGTGGCGCTGCTTCAGGAGGCCCTTTTCCTCCGGGAAAAAGGAATCCAGGCACCTATTGTGGTTTTGGGTTACACCCCGGACCAGGATGCCGATGAGGTTGTGAGGCATGAGATCAGCCAGACGATCTTTACCTGGGAAGGGGGGCTTGCCCTGGCGGCAGCAGCCCGGCGGGTTGGGAAGAAGGCAAGGGTTCACATTAAGGTGGATACGGGAATGGGGCGCCTGGGATTTCTTCTCGGAAAGGAAACGGTGGAAACCATCTACCGCCTTGTCCACCTGCCGTCCCTTGAAGTTGAGGGAATCTACACCCATTTTGCGGCGGCCGACGAACCTGACAAAGAGTACACGGAAGAGCAGTTCGTCAGGTTTCAGTGGCTTCTCAAGCAGCTGGCGGCGCGGGGGGTATTCATCCGCTGGCGGCACTGCGCAAATTCTGCTGCAATTCTGGACCTGCCTTATACCCATCTCGATCTGGTCCGTCCCGGGATCACCCTCTACGGTCTTTTCCCCTCCCCGGCAGTGCGCCGCGACCTTGTCAGGCTGCGGCCCGTGATGAGCCTGAAGGCGCGGGTTGCTTTTGTCAAGGAGGTGCCTCCTGGAACCAGCATCAGCTACGGCCGAACCTACATAACCCCGGCGCGCACCCGTGTTGCAACAGTTCCCCTGGGTTACGCCGATGGGTACTCCCGCCTCTTCTCCAACAAAAGCGAGGTGTTGATCAGGGGCCGGCGCGCTCCTGTGATCGGGAGGGTTTGCATGGACCAGCTGATCGTGGATGTGGGTCACATCCCGGATGTGGCGCAGGGGGATGAGGTGGTGCTGCTCGGCCGCCAGGGGGAGGAGGAAATCACGGCAGATGAACTGGCCGCCCATCTGGGCACCATCAATTATGAGATCGTCTGCATGATCAGTGAAAGGATTCCCAGGGTTTACCGGGGAGCGGTTGCGGAAGAGCAGGAAGAGGAGGTGGAAGAGCCGCACATGGAGTTTACCCGGGGAGCCCCGGCAGATCGAGCCGGGGGGACCGGTAGACCACCCTCCCCTGCTTGAGGGTGAGGAGGGGAACCCCTTCCTTGCTGAAGACGGCGAGGTCGCCCTCGTACCCCGGGGCGAGGCGCCCGATTTTGTGGTCCATGCCAAGGACGCGGGCGGGATGGGTGGTGGCGAGAGGGAGCACCTCTGCAAGGGAAAGACCGGTGACCTTCTGGACGTAGAAAACCGCGAAGGAAAGGGGGCGCGCGGAGCCGGCAAGGTGCCCGTGGGAGGTGCGCACCTCGTTTTCCGTTGCGGTTATGGTTTGGCTTCCAAGCCGATAGGTGCCGGGGGGAAGCCCGGCGCACGGGACGGTGTCGCTGGCAAGCACCAGTTTTTCTCTTTTGATGCCGGCGAGAATCTTGAGGAGGGCGGGATGAAGGTGCACCCCGTCCGCAATCGCCTCTACGGTGATTTGGGGGTGGGTGAGGGCGGCGCCCGGCAACCCGGGGGCGCGGTGGTGCAGGGGGGTTGTCCGGTTAAAGAGGTGGGTGGCATAAGAAAGCCCTGCGGCAACTGCACTGAGGGTTTCCTCATAGGTGGCTCCTGAGTGCCCTGCAGCGACGGTAATTCCCAGTTTCACAGCTTCGGGGATCAGTTCCAGGGCGCCGGGCAGTTCCGGCGCAAGGGTAAGAAGGGCAACCGGCCCCCCGTTCTTAAGCAAAAAGGCGAGGTCTTTGCTTGAGGGCCGGCGGAGAAAAGCGGCTTCATGGGCACCCGCATAATCGGGGTTGAGAAAGGGGCCCTCCAGGTGAACACCCAGAAGGGAGGCACCCGGGAGGGCCCCTTTCTTTTTTTGAATTCCGGCGGCCGTGGCCAGGATTTGAGCCAGTTCTTCCAGGGGGGCGGAAAAGGTCGTGGCGAGGAAGCCGGTGACTCCCTGGGATGCCAGTATTTTGCTGAGCCCGGCAAGCTGGAGGGGGTCGGCGCTCACGGTACAGCCCCCGAAGCCGTGGGTATGGAGATCCAGCAGTCCGGGCGCGACGATGAAATCAGGGTTCAGCTTCAGAATGGAAAAGGAGGACCCCCGGGGCGGCCTTTCCGGTCCCGCGCCGGCTATTTTTCCTCCTTCAATTACGACTGTTCCCCCGGGAAAGTGCACCTCCGGGGTGTACAGAGCTGCACCGGTCAAAGCGAGCTTCACGGCTGCTCCGCTCCGCCACTTTCAGAACTTGATGATAAAACAAAACTGAATTTTATAAATTTTAACCTCGCGAGAAAGGAAAATGCAAGTTATTGTTGAAATATTAATGCAATTTGTAATTAATTGCCCATTTCATTCGATGTTCTGGGTGAGAGCTTTGGCCGAACAGCAGGTGCTTGAAGACGAAGCAAGGGGAAAATCTTTAAAAATCGTCTGCTTAAGCGGTTTTGAGCTGTACCGGGAAGGGTGTTTGGTTTCGCGTTCCGTCTGGAAGAACCGGAAGTCGCTCCTCCTTTTTCTCTATCTTGTCATGCACCGCGACCGTCCGCTTTCCCAGGATCACCTGTTGAAGCTCTTCTGGCCGGGCAAGGCGGCCCGGGAAGCGCGCCACAACCTTTCAGTTGCCGTTTACAACATCAGGCACATTCTCGAACCGGAATTAGAAAAGGGGCGGAAATCTTCTTACATCTCAAACCGCTGCCATGTTTGCCAGTTTCATTCCCCACCCCATTTCTGGTATGATGTTGATGTCTTTACCCGCGCCTGGGAGAAGGGGAGCGCCCTCATCCGCCAGGGTGAATACTCCCGGGCCTGGGAGGTTTTTACGGTGGTTGAGCAGCTCTATAAAACCGGGTATCTTTCCGAAATTCAAAACATAGGATGGATTGAAGAGGAGCGCAGGCGGCTCCGCGAAATCTACATTGAAATGGTGTTGTGGCTCTGCAGCGAGGCCTACCGGCGGCAGGATTACAATGCGGCAGTCTGGTACGCCCAGAAGGTGCTTGCCCAGGACGGGTGCCGGGAAGAGGCGCACCAGCTGCTGATGCGCACCTACCTGCGCCTGGGCAAGAGAACTGCAGCCATTCGCCAGTACGAGATCTGCTCTGATCTTTTAAAGAAAAGCTACGGTCTGGCTCCTCTCAGGGAAACCCAGGACCTTTACCGGAGGATTCTCCAGGGTGAAGAAGAGGAGGATGAGCGACCTTGGCCCGGCCCCTGATCGGAATTACAACTGCCCATAATCTCCAGGAGGATTATTTTTTTTGCCGCGGGCAGTACATTGAGGGAATCGAACGGGAGGGCGGCAGCCCTCTTCTGCTCCCGCCGGTAAGAGATGAGGCTTTGATTAAGGCTTACGCCGAACTGATCGACGGTCTTCTTCTCTCCGGAGGGGGAGACCTCCACCCCCTTTATTTTGGGGAAGAGCCCCACTGGAAGCTGGGGGAAGTCTCTCCGGAACGGGATCACTTTGAGGTTCGTCTGATCCAGGAGATCCTGGCGACAGGGAAGCCTGTTTTGGGCATCTGCCGGGGAATCCAGGTTCTTAATGCCGCCCTGGGGGGGACGCTTTACCAGGATCTGCAGAGCCAGCTGCCCCATTCCCTGCAGCACCAGCAGGAGGCTCCCAGGAGGCATCCGACTCACAAGATCAGGGTGCTGGAGAACAGCCGCCTCGCCCGCGTTTTGGGTACAACAGAGCTCCGGGTCAACAGCCTGCACCACCAGGCTGTAAAGGATGTGGCTCCCGGGGTGCAGGCCGTAGCCTGGGCCGAAGATGGTGTAATCGAGGGAATCGAAGCACCTGATTATTCTTTCCTGGTGGGTGTCCAGTGGCATCCCGAAGCCTTGCGGGAGACCGATAAGGCCTCTGCCGCGCTTTTCCGCGCCTTAATTGAAGCCGCTGCAAAGTCAGGCAGGAATTGAGGCGGTCCTAAGAACTCCTGGCCAAGGGGCCTGATGAGTTCATGGTTCCGGAAAACGAAATTCATAGCTGTGAGATAACAAATTAGTTAATCTTGTTGGGTTAGATCTTTAAATGAGTGAGCTAGTGATCTCTGGGTAAGATTTTTTCATGAGTTGACACGTCGCACGTCCTGGTTCGGGGGCGGTAAGGTCTTAGGGTTCCTACAGTGGGTTGACACGATCCCAGCGGCGGAAGGAGTTGAGTTTGAGCATTCTACATGGTATAATCTTACAAAAGAAGCACCGATAACCCAAATAAGTAGTGGTAATTATGACCTTCTTCAAAGAAAAACTCCTAGTTTTAGGGAGTAGTGGCTTTTTCTAGGACAAAAAAAGGGGGGTTCCCTGTGGAAGAAGTACTTAATTTAGTAGTCGAAAAGATAGTGAAGACTGTAAACCCCGATAAAATTATTCTTTTTGGATCCAGGAGCAGGGGACAGGAAGGATCGTATAGTGATTATGATCTTTTGGTACTAAAGCGAGGAATAAATAATCGCCGCGCTTTAGCCCACCAGATCTATAGAATCCTGGTCGATGTTCCAGCTGCCGTGGACATACTTGTAGAAACCCCGGAAAAAATAGAAAGGTACTGTAATTCACGAGGGTTCGTGTATGCTGAGGCCGCAAGAGGGCGGGTAGTTTATGAGCGATGAACTATGGCGCCTGTGGTTCCAAAGAGCAAAAAGTAACCTCGCAAGGGCAGAACTTGGCAGGCAAAACTCAGATATTCTCTACGAAGATCTTTGCTTTGATGCCCAGCAGGCAGTTGAAAAGTCCCTTAAAGGTATAATGGCATTCCTGGAAATGGATACCCCGAAAACCCATTCTATTGGGTACCTCTTGAAGTTAATTGAAGAGTCCGGGAAAGTTTAGGTTCCCGAAAGACTGTAAGAAGCCGCGATTCTTACTGATTACGCCGTAACAACCCGTTACCCGGGAGACTGGGAACCAATAGATGAAGCTGAATACAAACGGGCAGTCTCGTGGCCCAAGAAGTTTACCGGTGGGCGTTATCCCTCACCAACCAGGATGGAGAAAAATAAGCTCCGTAGAAGAACCGTCTTATTACCGGCCCAATCCACAAACATCTTCTCTCCGGCCCGGTGCACCTGGCGCAGGGACGCGTCCAGAGTTTTGCACTACCGGCGGTAGAGGTCGCAAAAACGGCTGTACTGGTAGCCATCTGTATGCTCAGGCTTATACTCCTGCCATAACCCGCGGGGGATCTTTATTAATCCTAAGCAATATTGAGCATTTCTAAGCCACAGCAACTTATTCTATCAAACACACGCGCCGATGTTTCCGGCGTTTTTTCAACGCTTTACAGGGGTTGCTGGCTGTGGTATGATCAAATGCAAAAAATAGATAGGCGGGTCCCACTAGGGGTGCCGGAGAGGCTGAGAGGCAAGATGCCGACCCTTGGAACCTGATCTGGGTAATGCCAGCGGAGGGAAGTGGGGAATTGAAGGGGTTTTTTGCTGCACTCCCTTGGTTGGAGTGCTTTTAATTTTTTGCCTCAGTAAATGCGGAGGTGGAAGAGTGGGTTTCCAGATCGATGACATCCTGATCTCCCGCCTGATCCTCGAGGAGTACGCCGAAAGGTTGAAAGATTCCCTCCAGGTGGACGCGGCCGTTGTGGGCGGGGGCCCTGCCGGGTTGACGGCAGCCTTTTACCTGGCGCGGGCCGGCTGCAAGACTGTGGTGTTCGAAAGCCGCCTGAGCATCGGGGGCGGCATGTGGGGGGGCGGGATCATGTTCAACCGCCTCGTCTTCCAGCCTGCGGCGCGGCCCGTCCTGGATGATCTGGGCTGCCGCTGCCGGGAGCGGGAAAACGGCTACCTCACTGCCGATGCTGTAGAGACTGTGGCCCGCCTGGCGGTCAGAGCCTGCGAGGCAGGTGCCGTAATTTTAAACGGTTTTACGGTGGAGGATGTCATGTACCGGGAAGGGCGGATCTCGGGGGTTGTGGTAAACTGGACGGCGGCCCTCAGGGCCGGCCTGCACGTGGACCCCATCACGGTGGGCGCCCGGGCTGTTGTTGATGCCACCGGGCATGACGCCTCTGTGGTCAGGGTGGCCCACGAGAAGTCAAAAATAGCCCTCAAAACACCCGATGGCGGAATGCAGGGGGAGGGCTCCATGTGGGCAGAAGTGGGGGAGAAGCTGATCGTGGAGAACACTGGCGAGGCTGCACCGGGGCTTTATGTAGCCGGAATGGCCGTAAACGCCGTCTGGGGAGGGCCCCGCATGGGCCCCATCTTCGGGGGGATGCTTTTATCGGGGAAAAAGGTGGCGGAGCAGATCCTCCGGGCCCTGAAATAAAGAGGGAAGCACCTGACGCGGGGGTGCCCAGATGAAGCGAGGAGGTGAATGTTAAATGCCGCAGGGGAGACAGGAAGACCGTGGCGGAATTAAAAAAGCCCTCAGCATCGCCGGGTCCGACTCGGGAGGGGGAGCCGGAATCCAGGCCGATTTGAAGACCTTTGCGGCCCTCGGCGTCTACGGGAGCAGCGTGATCACCGCCGTCACCGCCCAGAACACCCTCGGCGTCCAGGGCATCTCCGGCCTTGCCCCCGAATTCGTCTTGCAGCAGATGGAAAGCGTCCTTGCCGATATCGGGGCCGATGCCGTAAAAACCGGAATGCTCTATAATGCCGCGATCATCAAGGCGGTTGCCGGGAAGCTGAAGGAATCCCCCGTTCCCTGGCTTGTGGTGGACCCGGTCATGGTTGCCACAAGCGGGGACCGGCTGCTCACCCCTGATGGTGAAAGGGCGCTTCGCGAAGAACTGCTGCCGCTGGCCTCCTTCATTACCCCCAATGTGTCCGAGGCCGCCGTCCTGTGGGGCCGCCCCATCGAAGGGGAAGAAGACCTTTGCCGCGCCGCCCGCGCCCTGCACGAACTGGGGCCCAGGTTTGTAGTGATCACCGGGATCCGCCGGAACACGCGCTCCCTTGACCTCTGCTTTGACGGGAAGGAGTTCCGGGAGCTGGAGGGCCCCTTCTTCGAAACCCCCCACACCCACGGGACGGGATGCACCTTTTCTGCAGCCCTGGCTGCCCTGCTGGCCCGGGGCTTTTCTCCCTGGCAGGCCCTGGCCCTCGCCAAGGAGTATGTCGCAGCAGGCCTCCGCTATGCCTATCCGGTGGGCCGGGGAAGGGGCCCCCTGAACCACCTTGCCCCCTTCTTCCCCGGGGACTGGGGCGATCCGGGCATCTCGAAAATCCGCGCCTTCATCTTTCAAAACTGGGGAAGCAGGCCGGACCTGGGCCCCTTCCCCGCCCTCTACTGCATTATCGGGGGTGTTTTGCGCGGCTCGAGGAGCTATGCCGAGCTCGCCAGGGTTGCGGTGCAGGAGGGAGCGCGGCTCGTCCAGCTCCGGGAAAAGGAGGGGGAAAGCCGGGAGCTTGTCCGAATTGCCCGGGAGATGCAGGAGGTCTGCCGGAGCCACGGCGCCCTCTTCATCGTCAACGACCGGGTCGATGTGGCGGCTGCAGCAGGAGCCGACGGCGTCCACCTCGGCCAGGAGGACCTCTCGCCCCAGGCGGCGCGGGCGATCCTGGGGCCCGGGAAGATCATCGGGGTCTCCGTAGACAACCTGGCCCAGGCGGAAGCAGCGGCGGCGGCAGGCGCCGATTACCTGGGCCTGGGGCCGGTTTACCCCACCGCAAGCAAAGACTGCGGTGTTCCCCCCTGCGGCCCTGATCTGGTGGAGGAAGTTGCAAGAAGGGTTGGGCTTCCTGTTTTTGCCATTGGCGGCATTACCCCTGAGAACACCCTTCCCCTCCTCCGGGCCGGGGCTGCCGGTGTTGCCGTAATTTCTTCCTTCCTGGGTGCGCCTGACCCCCGGAAGGCGGTGCGGGCCTTTCTTGACGTGTTTCACGCTTTCAAGTCTCGAAAGGATTCTTGAGGAATGGACTTTGAGATTGGGAGGGGAGAAAATGACCCAAGTGGAGAGAGCGCGGCATGGAGAGATCACCCCTCAAATGCGGGAGGTCGCAGCTGCAGAAGGGGTTGCCCCGGAAACCCTCCGGGATCTGGTGGCGCAGGGGCTGGTGGTGATTCCCTGCAACCGCGAGCACCGGGGGCTGAAGCCGTGCGGAATCGGGAAGGGTTTGCGGACGAAGGTAAACGCGAACCTGGGCACTTCCCCGGCCTTTCCGGATTGGGAAAATGAAATCAAAAAACTTGAAGTTGCCCTCGAGGCGGGGGCCGATACGGTGATGGATTTAAGCACAGGCGGCGAAATCGGGACCTGCCGCCGGGAGATCCTTGCCAGGTCTCCGGTGCCGGTGGGAACGGTTCCCGTTTACGAAGCGGCCGTCCGCGCCCGGGCGCGCTACGGGTCTGTAGTGGAAATGAAAGAGGACGACCTCTTTCAGGTGATTGCCGAACACGCGGCAGATGGAGTGGATTTTCTTACCGTTCACTGCGGTGTAACTCGCCGGATTGTGGAGGGGTTGAAAACCAGGCCCCGCCTGCTGGGGATCGTGAGCCGGGGAGGGGCGCTCCTGGCGGGCTGGATGCTCCACCGGGAAGAAGAAAATCCTTTGTATGCCCGGTTTGAAGATCTTCTGGAAATTGCCAGAAAGTACGATGTTACCTTAAGTCTGGGGGATGGTTTAAGGCCCGGCTGCCTGGAGGATGCTACCGACCACGCCCAGCTTGAGGAACTGATGGTTTTGGGAGAGCTGGTGAAGCGCGCCCGCGCCGCCGGGGTGCAGGTGATGGTAGAGGGCCCGGGTCATCTTCCCCTCGACCAGATTGAAGCAAACGTGAAGCTCCAGAAAAGGCTTTGCTCTGATGCTCCTTTTTACGTTTTGGGACCCCTTGTTACAGATGTAGCACCCGGCTACGATCACATTGCCGCGGCCATCGGCGGGGCGCTGGCTGCAGCTGCCGGAGCGGACTTTTTGTGCTACGTTACCCCTGCAGAACACCTGGGCTTGCCTGCCCTGGATGATGTGCGGGCGGGGGTTGTCGCAGCGCGTCTTGCGGCCCATGCGGCGGACCTCGTGAAGGGGGTTCCGCAGGCACGGGCTTGGGACCGGGAGATGGCCGAGGCGCGCAAAAGCCTGAACTGGGAGAGACAGATGGAGCTCGCCCTCGATCCCAAGGAGGCAAGAAAGCTCCGCCTGGCGCGCAACCCCATTCCTCAGGAGGTCTGCTCTATGTGCGGGGAGTTTTGCGCCATTGACCTGGTCAACCGCTATCTGGGGGCGAAAAGCCCCCGGTGTTGAGCCCAACAGAAGGAAAATTAACCGGAGATAGAGAAAATCACTTAATCAACGCCTGGCAACTGATGAGTTTGCCGGAATGGAGGAGCGAAAATGGAAAACTTGGGGGCACGGGCGGGTGCTCTTCTCGCCAGGCTGCGGGATGAAAGGCCGCTCGTCCACAACATTACCAACTGGGTGGTAACGAATGTCACCGCGAATGTCCTGCTTCAGGTCGGAGCACTGCCGGTCATGGCACACGCGCGGGAAGAGGTGGAAGAAATGGTCGAGGCAGCCGGAGCCCTGGTTTTGAACATCGGGACCCTCACTCCCCAGCTTGTGGATGCCATGCTCCTTGCCGGGAGGCGGGCAAACGAACTGGGGATCCCGGTTGTTTTCGATCCTGTTGGGGCCGGAGCCACAAATTTGCGGACTGAGAGTTCCCATTTCCTCTTAAGGGAGTTGAGCGTCAACATCCTCCGGGGAAACGGCGGGGAAATTTCTGTTCTGGCGGGGTTCGGCGGTGAAGTCAAAGGGGTTGAGGCTGTTGCCAGCGGCGGCGAACGAGGCGAAATCGCCCGCCTCGCGGCGCGCCAGTTTAACACTGTGGTTGCCCTTACCGGACCGCGGGACTACATTTCCGACGGAGAGCGCCTGATCGCGGTGGACAACGGCCACCCTCTTTTGAGTGCCGTCACCGGCACCGGCTGCATGGCAACGGCAGTGATCGGAGCCTTTGCTGCAGTTACCGACGACTACCTCCTGGCCGCGGCGGCAGGGCTGGCGGCCTTCGGCCTTGCGGCAGAAAAGGCGGGAGAGGTGAGCAAGGGGCCCGGCAGCTTCCAGGTAGCGCTTTTTGATGCCCTCTACCGCTTAACGGGGGCCGACCTCGAGGCAGGAGCGAAAATCAGAGTTCTCTAAGCGGTTGAATTGATTTCCTGCAGCCCTTCTTGCAGGTAGCCCCTGATCCAGTTGAGAACAGCAGGGGTGTTTAAGGGGACCCCTTCGAGTTCTGCGCGGAGCTCGCGGGTATCCAGGGTAAACTCATTTTCGTCTACCCGGTGGGTGTAAACGAGATCCATTTCTGGATTTGCTGCAAGAAAAACCACGAGACTCTCGACGAGGTTGCCAAGGGGGGCCCTGTCGATGTGGCTCAGCTGAAAGCAGGCATGGAGGGTGGCTCCTTTGCCGGGTGCGGAGGTAATTCTGGCATCACCGTTGCAACGCTGGGCTGCTGCCTTGAGGAGGGGCAGCCCCAGGCCCACTTTCCGGCAGGTTCGGGTGGTTACAAAGGGGTCGAATACCTTTGCCGCAAGTTCCGGCTCCATCCCGCGCCCGTTGTCGGTAATGGTGATCTCCAGGCGGTCCTTTTTCGTGTCTTCGTTAATTTCGAGTCGAATCAAAGACGCTCCCGCCACCCTCGAGTTTTCGAAGGCATCCAAAATGTGAAGGGAAAGCTCGCGCATTTTTTAATCCACCTCAATCCTTTCCCGGCACCGGTCCCAGAGGGCCTCGGCGAGGGCCTGGAAGCCGGGTTCTCTCATCCTGATCCAGGTCCGGGGCCGGTTAATCTCGGCGAGGCGGTGGGCATCGGAACAGCACAGAAGATGGTAGCCTTTTAGAAAGGGGAATTTTTCCAGAGCCCGCGCCCGGTTGATGTTCCGGGAAATTTCTACAGCAGGAATCTGGAGTTCCTGGGGGATAAAGCCCAGACTTCCGATGACGCTGAAGGCAGGACGGTCCACGTGGGCCGGATAGCAGACCCCGTTTCGCGCCTGCACTTCTGCCACAACCTCTTCAAGCGAAAGGTCTGTTGAGGTGAGGAGGAGCCTTTCTTCAATTCCCGTAACTTCGCCTGCGGCATTGAGCAACTGCTGGACTCCGAAGACCCTTTCGTTGTTTTTTAAGGGGGGCAGGTGGGCGTAAACCACTTCCTGCCAGGCCAGGGCCTCCTCCGTACCTGCAAAGAGGCAGACGAGGTGCACCTCTTCGCGGGTCTGCACCTCCATCCCCGGGATTACGGTTACGGGCCCTCCTGCCGCGGCTTCAACAAAGGCAGGAGTGTTGGCTGCAGAGTTGTGGTCCGTGATTGCGATTACCCGGAGCCCGCTGGCGGCAGCTCGGGCGAGGACGGCCGGAGGGGTCATTTCCCCGTCGGCGCAGGGGGAGAGGGCAGTGTGAATGTGCAGGTCAACGGCGAACTTTTCCATCCCCATCCCCCGCTTTTACTTTGCAGCACCGATCAGCTGGTAAAGGCGTCCCGCCACTTCAAAGGTAGGTTGATTTGTTGTCAGCACAGGGATTCCCTCTTCATCTGCCCTGGACAGGGTTGCAGCTTCCGGTTCTGCCCCCCGGCTGATGATGACGGCTGCAAGATTAAGAAGTGTTGCAACGGCAATTACGTTGGGGTGGATCTGCAGGGTAATCCAGATGTTCCCTTCCTGTGCATGTGCCATGACGTCGCTGAGCAGATCGGAAACGTAGACCCCGCTGACCTCCTGGTCGAGCTTCGCGGCTCCGCTCCGCACCTTGAGACCGAGAGCCTCTGCTACCTCCTTCACCGTCACTCTTCTTCCCCTCCTTTTTTCTGATTGCTTTTCTGGTTCCGTTTTGCGAGCACGGGAGGAAGTCTTTTGGCAAGCTCCAGGACTTCCCGCTGGGTTTTCATGATCTGGCGTTGCACCAGGGTGACGGGGGGGACCTTCAGGGCGAGCGCCAGCATCTGCTCCGCCAGGGACTGAACCTGCTCGCGCAGCTTGAAAATGCAGTCTGTTTCCGTCGCAATCCCGCAGACAATGTCCTCCGCAAGGGTGCGGCAGGTGGGGCAGCCGCAGGAACCGCAGTCAAGCCCCGGCAGCTGTTTCAAAATCTTTTCGGACTGCTCGACCATGTAAATGGCCTTGGCGATGTCCTTGTCAAGGCTCATGATGGAGTAGGGTTCAACCTCTTTTTCGGCCCGGTAATACCCCTTGCGGTTGTACTCCAGAACCTTTTGTTCCTTTTCGGCCTCCAGTTTGGGCCGCAGCTGGCCCGCCATTCGCCTCAGCGTCACCCGCGCCACAAAGGGGTTTTCCACCGTAAACGCGCCGCCTACGCAGCCCCCCTGGCAGCACTGGCATTCCAGAAAGTCAATATTGTTGTCGAATTTGCCCAATTCAATTTCTTCAAGCACCTGGAGGAGGTTGTAGATTCCATCTACCGCCAGGTAGTTGTCGGATTGCACGGCCCGGGTCTGCCCTCCTACCCGCCCCCAGGTCAGACCAAGGGCGGTTGCCTTGACCGGCTCGCCTTGCTCCCGGGCTCCGGCAATTTTTTCCCGGAGTTCGCAGTAGAGGTCGGAAATGGCCAGCGCCCCATCCACATAGGAATGCTCCAGGTGGTAGGGGGCGCGGATCGCGGTGACCTGGGCGGGACAGGGAGTCAGGTAAAAGCAGCCAATCTCCTGCTGGGGGATGTCCAGCTGCCAGCTTGTTTCCTCCTTGGCCAGCTTTGCGGCGACCTCTACGGGGGAGAGGATCGGGAGGATTTGCTCGGTCAGGCTGGGAAACCGCACCTGGATCAGGCGGATGACGGCGGGACAGGAGGAGGAAAGCCACGGCCCCTCACCCCTGTGTTCCCTGATAAATTCCCGGATCGCAATGCTTACCGCGTCGGCCGCCCAGGCCACTTCGTAAACGCCGTCAAAGCCGAGGGCAAGGACTGCTGCAAGGATCTGGCGGGGAGAGGGTTTTGTTTTGAACTGGCCGAAAAGGGCAGGATCAGGCAGGGCGATTGTGTATTTGAACTGCTTTGTTTTTTCTCTGGAATCGGACTGGGGAATAGGCGCGTGGTTTGGGCAGATCCGGATGCATTCACCGCAGTCGATGCAGCGGTCCGCCAGGATCTTTGCTTTTCCGTCCCGGACGCGGATTGCCTCGGTGGGGCACCGCTTGATGCAGTTTGTGCACCCCGTACACCGCTCTTCGTCAAGGAAAATGGAGTACGTGCTTTTTTTCATAGCCACCATCTTTCCGGACCCTGTTTACTTTTCTCTTTCGGGCCCTGTTTTATTAAAGATGACCATTTTCAGCCTGGTTCCTGCCCCGATCACCGTCTCAATTTCAAGGATGTCAGAGCATTTTTTAATATTGGGAAGCCCCATTCCGGCTCCAAATCCCATTTCCCTGATGTAATCGGGTGCAGTTGAATAGCCCTCCTGCATTGCCAGTTCGATGTCCGGAATTCCGGGGCCCTCATCCTCGGCCCAGATCGTCACCGTTTTCGGGGTGATTTCTGCTTTCAGGGTTCCGCGGTTGGCGTGAATGATGATGTTCATTTCCGCCTCGTACGCGGCGACTGCAACCCTGCGAACCAGAGGGGCAGGGAAGCCGATGTGCTGCAGGGTGTGCTTGAGGCGGCTTGAAGCCTCCCCGGCGGCGCGAAAATTTTTTCCTTCTACTGCAAATTCCAGGGTGACTTTATGCTCAAACGGGCTCTCGGCACCGGTTTCGTTCTTATTTTCACAATTTTTAAAATCAGATGTTACTTCCGGTTCCTGAAACAAACAGGAAACCCCTTTCATCTCAAGACTTTAAAACCCTTTATGGGGTTTTTCTTCCCGGAGACCGGCACAGTACAGGATGCCGCAGCTTTCGTAAAGGGGCAGCCGGGTAACCAGCAGGGGAATCCCCTTTTCCTCCGCTAATTCCACCATGTCGCTGTGGGGGCGCTTCCCGCGCACGAAAATGATTGCCGCAAGGTCGATGATTTCCGCCGTCCGGATCACCTGGGCATTGTTAAGGCCTGTGAGCAGCAGCGTTTTGTTGTGGCTGAAGGCCAGCAGGTCGCTCAAGAGGTCTCCGGCGCAGACAGATTTGATTGGGAGGTTGAGCTTGTCTTTTCCGCAGATAACTTCCGCGGATAGGAGTGCTTTTACCTCTGCCAGGGTCATTAAACTAAACTTCTCCCCCCTCTTTTCAAGTCCTGGTCTATATTCGCCAGATATGTTTTTTATTCCTGCTTGCTTTCATTATATCTCTCTCTTTTTAACTGCTTCCTGCTCCGTCGTCCCGCAATCGGGTGTTTTCTTTTCTTTTCTTGTGGGGGCGGTTAAAGAAGGATATAATAAAAAGTGGACGACTAGGTGGTGGACATGATGTGGGAGATAGTTTCTTCCGGCCCCCAGGTTACCCAATTGCTGGGGGAGGAGCTGGGAAAGCTCCTGGCTCCGGGCGATGTCGTCTCCCTGGTGGGGGAACTGGGAGCGGGAAAAACTGTTTTTGTGCATGGAATTGCGCGGGGCCTGGGTGTCAGTTCCCCCGTATCCAGCCCGAGTTTTATTTTAATCCAGGAGTACGAGGGGAAGTACCCGGTTTTTCATTGTGATTTTTTTCGCTTGCAGTCGTACCAGGAACTGGAAGAGATTGGGTGGGACGAGTACCGGAAACGGGGAGGGGTCATTTTAATCGAATGGGGAAATCGGATCCCTGAGGCCCTGCCCGAAGAGTACCTGGAAGTAGTTATTGCTTACTGCGACAGTTCCGAGTCCACCCGTCGGATTCAGTTTCGGCCGCAGGGCGGCCGCTACGAAGCGAAGATCAAGGAGTTGAAAGATGCGTGCGGGTGCTTGGAATAGAAACCTCAACACCGGCAGTTTCTGTGGCCGTGGCGGAAGAAAACCAGCTTCTGGGAGAAGTTACCTTATCTACAAAACAGGCACACATGGAGCGCCTGCTCCCCTTAATTGAGTATCTGCTGTGCGGTTTGGGCTTGAACCTGGAAGATCTGGACGGGTTTGCGGTCACCACAGGTCCGGGTTCTTTTACATCACTTCGGGTTGGCCTGGCGACCGGGAAATCTTTTGCTCACGTTCTGGGAAAGCCTTTAGTCGGAGTCCCAACTCTTGATGCCCTGGCCTGGGCGCTGAAAGGTGTACCGGGCCTGGTTTGCCCGGTTTTGCCTGCCCGTGCTCAGGAGGTTTACGCGGCCTTCTACGTGAGCACGGAAAGCGGGATGAAGCGCCTCAGCAGCTATTTAGCCCTGGACCCTGTTCAGCTGTGCACTTCTCTGGAGGAGGAATTGCGCGCCCGGATCACCTTTACAGGCGAGGGGGCCCAGTATTACTGGGCGCTCTTTCAAGAAAGGTTGGGGGAACGTGCTTGTTTAGCGGAATTGCCCCAAATCCTGCCGCGGGCCGGCATCATTGCAACTCTGGGGGTTGCTGCCCTTCTTGCCGGGGGAGGAAAGGCACCCGGAGCGGTTAAACCCCTCTATGTCCGGCCGCCGGCGATACGGCACAGTTAAGGCAGGGAATTTTGTGGAGGTTACGGTTCGCCCTATGGAAATCGATGACATTCCACAGATCCTTCCAATCGAGAACTGTTCCTTTCCTTCTCCATGGTCTTACCAGGCATTCTGCAATGAATTAAAAAATAAATTTGCTGTCTATTTTGTGGCCCTGATTGAGGGGCGCGTGATCGGCTATGCCGGAATGTGGCTTTTTTCGGGCGAGGCCCACGTGACTACAATTGCAGTGGATCCCGCTTATCGGGGCAGAGGTTTGGGGAGGCTGCTGATGAGCACCTTGATGGAATACGCCAGGGTTCAGGGCGCCGATACCATGGTGCTGGAGGTGCGGCCCTCAAATGTTGCCGCCCTTAATCTTTACCGCAGCCTGGGCTTTCGCCAGATCGGGTTGCGAAAAAATTACTACATCGAAACACGGGAGGATGCTGTAGTGATGCTGCGGAACCTGCAGCAAGAAACTTTTCAAAAGGAATGAGGGACAGTGAGGATCAGAGGAGTTGTGGATCGGATTGAAGGGGACCGTGTTGTCGTTTTGCTGGGAGATGAAGGGTTTGTTTTAAGCTGGCCGCGCATTCTTTTGCCAGATGTCCAGGAGAGCGATCTCCTCTGCTTTGAGGTGAAGCTGGAGCTCCCGGCGTCTGAAGTCCGGAAGCTGTCTCCTAAAAGTCTGCTTGAGCGCTTGACCTGGCGGCGGTAACCTGCACCAGATTCCCTAGTAGAAATTCGGTCCCCCGGGTATACTAGATTCTGGACGGAACTTGCAATTCAGTGGTTGAAAGGGGGAACCAGGGAGATGCCTGAAGGGAAAAAGCAGAATCCGGCTGCTGCCGGGGAAAAGAAAAGGCCGGCTGGAGATGGCTGGGCCGAGCAGACCGGGAAGAACCCAGACGACCTTGAAATCATTCCTGAATCTCAAGACTTGTAAGCTGCAAGCTCAAAGGATGGTGCGTTTTGGGAGAGCGGAGGAAGCTTTTTTCCAGGGAAGAAAGCCCTAAAAACAATCCGCCGGTTGACATTTTAGGGATCGAGACAAGCTGTGACGAAACCGCAGCGGCGGTTGTGAGAGATGGAACTGCAGTTCTTTCAAATGTTGTTGCCTCCCAAATCAGGATCCACCGGCAGTATGGGGGAGTGGTTCCCGAGGTTGCCTCTCGCAAGCATTTGGAAAACATTACAGATGTTGTGGAGGCTGCCCTCCAGAAGGCGGGGGTTGATTTCGCCGATCTCAGCGGGGTTGCCGTCACCGTAGGACCGGGGCTTATCGGTCCTTTGCTCGTGGGAGTTGCTGCCGCCAAAGCCTATGCTTTTGCCCGGCAGATCCCTCTGCTTGCCGTCAACCATTTAGAGGCCCATATCTATGCCAACTTTCTCGCCCATCCTTCGCTGATACCCCCCCTTGTTTGCCTGGTTGTCTCTGGGGGGCACACCAGTTTGGTTCTCGTGCGGAAGCACCTTTCTTACGAATTGCTGGGTTCGACAAGGGATGATGCTGCAGGTGAAGCCTTCGATAAAATCGCGCGGGTTCTGGGCCTTCCTTATCCCGGCGGCCCCGCTTTAGAGGAACTGGCCCGGGGGGGAAACCCCCGCGCCATTTCTTTTCCCCGCGCCTGGCTTGGGGACGAAAGCCTGGACTTCAGCTTCAGCGGCCTGAAAACCGCAGTTATCAACTACCTCAGGCGGGAACAGGAAAAGGGGAAGGATGTCCCGCTGCAAGATGTGGCGGCCGGTTTCCAGGAGGCGGTGGTGGAGGTTCTGGTCGAAAAAACGCTCCGGGCGGCCCGGGCTGCGGGGGTATGGCAGGTGGCGCTGGCAGGTGGTGTCGCCGCGAATCTTGCCCTGCGCACCCTCTTCCAGGCCAGGGCCCGGCAGGAGGGGATTCGTTTGTACTTCCCTCCCGGAGACCTCTGTACCGATAATGCGGCAATGGTGGCCTGCGCCGGTTATTATCATTACCTCGCCGGCCGCTTTGCTCCTTTGACCCAGGAGGCCTTCGCCCGCTACCCTTTGATCCGTTAAACTGGGGGACCCTGTGAATCAAGAATGTTGTGAATTTTGTGGATAATTCTGTGGCTTTTTGAGAAAAAGGAAAAATATAAGAGGAATTATTCGTTTCCATTCAAAACTCAAGATCTGTTAATACTGGGGATAGTGCAGGGGAACCCTGACAGGAGCAGGGAAACGTCTGGGGATAACCCTGTGGATATGTGGATTGCTTGAAAAATCTAGGGAGTGAAATCGTGCATCCTGTTCTGTTTCAACTGGGAGGACTGCGGGTTTACAGCTACGGTTTTTTTGTGGCGCTTGGTTTGCTGGTTGCCGCCTGGTGGCTGGCCAAAAAGGTCAAGAAAAAGGGAGGCTCTCTCCAGTTCGTGATCGACCTCGTTCTTCTCGTTCTGGTGGCGGGGATTGTCGGGGCGCGTCTGGCATACATCATCCTCTACGATCCCTATTTTTACTTTACCCATCCCTGGCACATTCTGATGCTCCAGGAGGGGGGACTGGCCTTTTACGGCGCCTTTGTTTCAGGTCTGGCAGTTGCGTTTTTTTACCTGCGAAAGGCGCAAATTCCCTTTTTATCCTTTCTCGATCTCGCCTCACCTTCCCTCGCTCTTGGCTATGCCGTGGCCCGGATCGGCTGTTTCCTGAACGGGTGCTGCTACGGAAGACCTACCGGTCTTCCGTGGGGAGTGGTCTTCCCTGCGGTTGACGGTTTAACCCGGCACCCGACTCAGCTCTACTCACTGCTGGCGGGGCTTGTGATCTTTCTGGTTTTAGAATACTTAACCCCCCGCGCCCGGTTCCGGGGGCAGATCTTCAGCATGTTTCTGGTGTTATACGGCTTATCCCGCGCCGGCATCGAACTCCTCCGGGAAAATCTCCAGCTTTCCGGCGGTGCCGGGATGGCCGCCCTGGCCGCCCTCACCCTGGCGGTAGGAGGAGGCCTGTTCTATCTTTACCGGGCGCGTCGTCCCGGGGAATTTGCTTCCCCGGGTTTGGGCATTGACGGGAAGTAGCTATGCCGGCCAGGCCCGGCCGCGCGGGCTTTCTGTGAGGAGCGGAAAATGCTGTTTGCTCTCCAGAAAATAGTAAAATTAGAGAATATCCTTCCGCTCACCTCCAGGTGCAATCTGAGGTGCATTTTCTGCAGCAACACCCAGAATCCGAGGGGCGTGAAGGTGTTCTCCCTCCCTCCCCTTCCCCTGCCCCTGGCAAAGAGGCTCCTCCCTTTTTTAAACCCGCGGCGAAAAATTGTCATCGGGGAGGCCGCCTCCCGCATTACCGAAGGAGAGCCCCTTACACACCCGGATTTCTGGAAGATCCTTGAAATGATCCGAAACCTTTACCCTGAGACGCCCCTCCAGATCACCACCAACGGAACCCTTTTGGACCGGGAAGCAGTCCAGAGGCTGAAAAATTTTCTGCCCCTGGAAGTAAACCTTTCTCTCAACAGCGCCGCCCCGGCGGGAAGGTGGCTTTTAATGGGGGACCGCGGAGAGCGGGCTCTCCTGGTTGCAGAGCTTCTGGGGCGCGCCGGAGTGACCTACCATGGGAGCATTGTCGCCCTGCCCCACCTGGTCGGGTGGGAAGACCTTCGCAGCAGCTGCAGGTTTCTGGAGGCTTCGGGTGCGGCAACAATCCGGCTTTTTCTTCCCGGATTTACAAAGCTGGCTCCTCCTCCCCTGCGTTTTCCTCCCGAGGTGATGTACCGGGAGCTGGAAATTTTCTGGAGAGAAGAGAGAGCATCCCTGGGCGTTCCCCTGCTCCTGGAGCCGTCTTTCGTATCCGATGTGGAGGCGAATTTTCTGGCTGAACTGGCAGGGGTGATTCCCGGTTCCCCTGCGGCGCGGGCGGGCTTGAGAAAAGGTGACATCGTGAAAACCGTGCATGGAAGAGGTGTTCGCTCGCGGGTTGACGCCTTCCAGCTCATCCAGGCGTCCCGCTGCCCCGTGCTGGAGATCGAGCGGGGTGGGGTGCTGGCGGCGCTTTCTTTCCGAAAGAGGAAGGGTGCGGGTGGGGGAGTCGTGATGGCCTGGGACCTGGACTGGGGGGTCGTGGAAAAGGTGAAGCGGGTGATCAGATCCTGCCGGGGGCGCAGGGTCCTGGTCTTGACCTCGGAATGGGGTTATCCCTGGCTCAAAAAAGTGCTGCCGGAGTGGGAGAAGACGGGAGCGGAGGTCCATCTGGTTGCGGTTCCCAACCGCTTCTTCGGGGGCTCCATCGCCTGCGCGGGCCTCCTGACCACCGTTGATTTTCGGAGGGCACTCCGGGCAGCAATTTGCGTTGCCGGGCGCGACTTCGATCTGGTCTTGTTGCCTGCTGCAGCCTTTGATTTCCGGGGAAAGGACCTCTTGGGGAAGCATTACTCCCTCTTGCGGTACCAGACAGGGGCCGCTGTTGAACTGGTTTAGCCTCTGCCACCTCGAAAATGCCCGGGGATGATTACGGCTCTCTCTCCCGGGCAGGCGCGGGATACCACAAGCCCCTGCGAGGCAAGGAATTAAAAGCCCCCGGTTGGGGGCTTGCGAAATTACCGGTAGAAAACGTGGTTGCCGATCCGGCATAAAAAGGTGAGGAACCTTTCAAAAAAGGTGCTCTGTGACTTCTCGGGGTTGTAGAAAAAGAGGGCGCCTCCTGTGGGGTCCCAGCCTGCAAGGGCGGCGTAAGCGGCCCGCAACGCAGACTGGTTGGGGGGAAGGTAGATCTGGCCGTTCAGAACCGGCTCGAACTGGTAGGTTCCGTTTTCGTATTCAAAGATGATGTCTTTAATTGTTTTCGGGAATCTGGGATCGAGGAGCCGGTTGAGCACAACGGCACCCACGGCGACCTGGCCCTCAAAGGGTTCACCCCGCGCCTCGGCGTGGATGAGCTGAGCGAGGAGGTAGATGTCGCGGGTGGAAATCCCGGCACGCGAAGCGGTGGGTGAAGCCGCTGGGACGCCGTCGGGAACAAGCAAGATCTGCCCCGGGTAAATTGTCGTCGAGGTAAGGGAATTTAATGACATCAGGTTTTCGACAGTTGTCCCGTGTGCCAGTGCAATCCGGTAAAGAGTATCACCGGGTCTTACCGTGTAGCGGCTGGGGACGGGGATGGTTAAAATTTGACCCGGCCAGATCTCGGTTCCCTCAAGCCCGTTGGCCGCCATCAGCATCTCAGGGGTGAGACCGTAGGCCCGGGAGATCAGGTAAAGGGAGTCTCCCGGCCGGACCGTGTAGTAATCCGCGGCGTAGCCTGTCCCTCCTAAGACCAGAAAAGACAAAATTAACCACAACAAGACGAAACCTGCTCTGCGCAATTCCTCTTCCTCCTTTCGCTGCCTCCGGGGTAAGCTGATGGGTTCGGTTGAAAGGATAAGACCCTACCCCGCACTCAACTCCATTCCCAGCTTTACAGTTCAGTCTTTTGTGCTCCTTAATTTCGTTCTGTTGGAGACGGCAGATAGTTTGGCTTGAAGTTGAGTGCGGGGATTCACCCCCTCACCGCCTTCGCGGGGTGCGCCGGCGGTGAATCGTTGGTTCCCCCGTACCGTACTTTTGGCAGAAGAGTACGGATTCGGCAAATATTTTGCGCAGTGGTAATTATGCCATGGTTTACATAACTAGTCAAGTGGAAAATTTTAGGGAGTGAACGGCGTAATTTCCATGTTAGTTTTTTCATAAGCTCAGGAGGTTTTTTTGATTTGTTGTCGAATAGATATAAGGTGAATTTTCGCTCAAATCAGGTGCAGGCCGGGAAATTTCCTGTTACCGAACTTCAGTTCGGGAAACAGGTTATTATATGGAAAAATCGGAAAGGAGGGGAAACAGATGTGTGAATGCGGCTGCACGCATCCTGCCGGGGACGAAAAAGAAAAGGAACTGGAGGCGCTTTTTGAAAAGTGGCGCGGCGTCAAGGGGGCTTTGATCCCGATTCTGCAGGGAGCACAGGCAATTTACGGTTACCTGCCCAGGGAGGTTCTTTTGCGGATTGCCCGGGAATTGAAGCTCCCGCCGAGCAGGGTTTTCGGAGTGGCAACCTTTTATGCTCAGTTTCACCTGAAGCCGAGGGGACGCAACATTGTCAGGGTCTGCCTCGGCACGGCCTGCCATGTCCGGGGAGGAGCCCGCATTTTCGAGCGGATGCAGCAGGAACTGGGAGTGGGGAATAACGAAACAACACCCGATCTCAGGTTTACCTTGGAAACCGTTGCCTGCCTCGGTTGCTGCGGCTTGTCTCCCGTGATCATGGTTAATGATGACACCCACGGCCGTCTTACTCCCGATAAGTTAAAGGACATTCTGGCGGGGTACCAGTAATAAGTGTTTTTTTCAAAAATAAGGGAAAGGAGGTGAAGACACCAGGGTTTGCAGGGCGCAAAAAGCCAGGAGAGCAAAACCTGGTGGAAGACATGAAGCTGAAGAGCAGAGAAGATTTGAAGCGGCTCCGTGAGGAAGCGAAGGGACTGGTCTCGGCGCGCGGGCCCGAGGGGATGACGAAGATCATCGTTGGCATGGGAACCTGCGGAATTGCTGCCGGCGCCCGGGAGGTGATGGCCGCCATTCTGGAGGAACTTAACAAGCGCAACATCCAGGCAACGGTAACCCAAACCGGGTGCATCGGGATGTGCGAAAAGGAGCCCCTCGTGGATGTGCAGCGGCCCGGGGAAAAACGGATTACCTATGGAAAGGTCAAACCGTCCGACGTACCCCGGATCATTACCGGTCACGTCCTGCACGGGAACATCGTCGAAGATCTCGTAGTTGCCCGCTTTGAAGAAATCTAAAAGCTTCCTGGAAGGAGGGATTTACGTTGCAGCTGGTCAGAGCCCATGTTCTGGTTTGTGGCGGCACCGGATGCACCTCTTCAGGTTCCAAACAGGTGCAGGAGGCTCTTACCAAAGAACTTGAGAAGCACAAACTGGAACAGGAAGTTAAAATTGTGGAAACCGGTTGCCACGGTTTCTGCGAAATGGGCCCGCTTGTGATTGTTTACCCTGAGGGGACCTTTTACGTGAGGGTGACACCTGAGGATGTTCCCGAACTCGTGGAAGAACACCTGCTCAAAGGGCGGATCGTCACTCGCCTGCTTTACAAAGCTCCGGTTACGGAAGAGCAGATCCCAACCTATAAAGAAGTCACTTTTTACAAGAAGCAGCTGCGGGTTGCTCTACGGAACTGCGGCTCCATTAACCCGGAGAACATCCAGGAGTACATTGCCCGGGGCGGGTATGAGGCTCTGGAGAAGGTTCTCTTTGAGATGACCCCGGAGCAGGTGATTGATGAAATCAAGCGTTCGGGATTGCGCGGGCGCGGCGGCGGCGGTTTCCCGACGGGGTTGAAGTGGGAGTTCTGCCGGCGTTCTCCCGGTGACCTGAAGTACATTATCTGCAACGCTGACGAAGGAGACCCGGGGGCTTTCATGGACCGGAGCGTGCTTGAGGGGGACCCGCACAGTGTCATTGAAGGAATGGCGATCGGGGCTTACGCCATCGGCTGCCGCGAAGGTTACATTTACGTCCGGGCCGAGTACCCGCTGGCAATTAAACGCCTGAAAATCGCCATTGCCCAGGCGGAGGAGCTCGGTCTGCTGGGAGAAAACATTCTCGGATCCGGATTCAGCTTCGATCTACACATCAAAGAAGGAGCGGGGGCTTTTGTCTGCGGCGAAGAGACGGCCTTAATGGCCTCGATCGAAGGCAGGCGCGGGATGCCCCGGGTGAGGCCGCCCTTCCCGGCGCAGCGGGGCCTCTGGGGCAAGCCGTCCAACATCAACAACGTTGAAACCTTCGCCAACGTACCCGTGATCATCATGCGGGGAGCCGAATGGTTTGCCAGCATGGGTACGGAAAAGAGCAAGGGAACCAAGGTCTTTGCCCTTACGGGAAAGGTTAACAACACAGGTTTGGTAGAAGTCCCGATGGGAATCACGTTGCGGGAGATCATTTTTGAAATTGGCGGCGGAATTGTGGGGGGCAAACAATTCAAGGGTGTTCAGATCGGAGGCCCTTCAGGCGGTTGTATACCTAACGAACTTATCGATACTCCGATAGATTACGAATCCCTCATTGCGGCGGGGGCAATGATGGGTTCCGGTGGTTTGGTCGTGATGGACGAAACCACCTGCATGGTTGACCTGGCGCGCTTTTTCCTGAATTTTACCCAGGCCGAGTCCTGCGGCAAGTGTACACCCTGCCGGGAAGGGACGAAGCGGATGCTGGAGATTTTGACCAGGATTTGCGAGGGCAAGGGTGTGCCTGAAGATATCGAGACTCTGGAGCGTCTGGGCCGTGTTGTGAAAGGGACCGCCCTCTGCGGTTTAGGAAACACCGCTCCAAACCCGGTCCTTTCTACACTCCGTTATTTCCGCCACGAATACGAAGCCCACATTTATGATAAACGGTGTCCGGCTCACGTTTGTACCGCGCTGCTCGTCTATACAATTGATGAAGAGAAATGCATCGGGTGCGGACGCTGCCTGAAGGCGTGTCCCGTCGGCGCAATTTCCGGGGAGAAGAAAGAACCGCACAAGATCGATCCCGAGAAGTGCATCAAGTGCGGGACGTGCTTTGAGAAGTGCCGCCAGGACGCGATCTTGCGCTTGTAAGGTATCTTAGGGGAAAAGGAGTGAGAGAAAAGTGGCTCTTGTAACCGTCACCATTGATGGCCAGACGGTGCAGGTTCCGGAAGGCACTTCAGTCCTGGATGCAGCCCGGTCGATCGGGATCAAAATTCCCGCCCTGTGCCATGATCCGGACCTGACCCCTGTCGGGGCGTGCCGTCTCTGTGTTGTAGAAATAGATGGAATGCGCAACCTCCCCGCTTCCTGTGTCACGATCTGCACCGAGGGGATGGTGGTCCGCACCAATACCCCGGCCCTGATCGAAGCGCGGCGCACCATTCTCGAACTGCTTATTGCCAACCACCCCCTCGATTGTTTAACCTGCGAAAAAAGCGGCGCCTGTTTGCTCCAGCAGTACTGCTACGAATATGGAGTAACCTCTGCTCCCTATCAAGGCGAAAAGCACAACTACCCGATCGATGACAGCAATCCCTTCTACCTGCGGGACATGAACAAGTGCATTGTCTGCGGGCGCTGCATCCGTGCCTGCGAGGAAATCGTCGGCCGGAGTGTCCTCGATTTTGCCTACCGGGGCTTCCGGACCAAGGTGGGGCCCTTCATGGATACCCCCATTGGAGAGTCGGAATGCGTTTACTGCGGCAGCTGCGTTGCAGTCTGTCCGGTCGGAGCGCTGACGGAGAAAGACATGGTGGGGAAAGGGCGCAAGTGGGAAGTAACCAGGGTGAAGACGGTCTGCCCGTACTGCGGCACCGGCTGCACCATTGACCTCAACGTCAAGGACGGCAGGGTGATCGGTGTTACCGGCAACCCGGACGGAGAAGTCAACGGCCGCTTCCTCTGCGTCAAAGGGCGCTTCGGCTACCAGTTTATCCACAGCGAAGACCGCTTGAAAACTCCGCTGATTAAGAAGAACGGCGAGTTCCAGGAGGCCACCTGGGACGAGGCTTTGAGCCTTATTGCTGCGAAGCTGAAAGAGGTCAGGGAAAAATACGGCCCCGACTCCCTTGGCGTCCTCAGCTCGGCCCGCTGCACCAACGAGGAGAACTACCTTTTGAGCAAATTTGCCCGCGCGGTGCTCGGCACTAACAACATCGACCACTGCGCCCGCCTCTGACACGCTCCCACTGTCGCTGGTCTAGCGGCAGCATTCGGGAGCGGTGCCATGACCAACTCCATTGAGGAGATTGCCGGGGCGGATTTCATCCTTGCCTGCGGGACCAACACCGTGGAGTGCCATCCCGTCATCGGGTATAAGGTGAACCAGGCCCTGCGCAGGGGCGCGCAGCTTGTGGTCGTCGACCCGCGGAAAACCGAGCTTGCGCAGATGGCAAACGAGCACCTCCAGCTGAAGCCGGGAACGGATATTGCCTTGTTCAACGGGCTGGTCAATGTGATCATCAGCGAAGGGCTCTGGAACAAGGAGTTTGTTGAGTCCCGGACGGAAAACTTCGAGGCTCTAAAGGAAACGGTCGCAAAATATACTCCTGAACACGTTGCAGAGATTACGGGAGTTCCTGCGGAAAAGATCAGGGAAGTGGCGCGCGCCTACGCCAGAGCAGAAAAGGCAACCATTCTCTACACGATGGGTGTAACGCAGCACACGCACGGCACGCACAACGTTTTCTCCGTTGCCAACCTCGCCATGCTCTGCGGCCAGATCGGGCGGGAGTCCACCGGGGTCAACCCCCTGCGCGGCCAGAACAACGTCCAGGGTGCCTGTGACATGGGGGCGCTGCCCAACGTTTTGACGGGCTACCAGAGCGTGACCGATGCGGGAGTCCGGGAGAAATTCGGCCAGGCCTGGAACTGCACCATCCCCGAGAAACCCGGGCTCACTGTTGGTGAAATGATGACGGCTGCTGCACATGGAGACATCAAGGCGATGTTCATCATGGGAGAAAACCCGGTGGTGAGCGACCCGGACGCCGACCATGTGGTGGAAGCCCTGGAAAAGCTTGAGTTTCTCGCGGTGCAGGACATCTTCCTGACCGAAACAGCCCGGTACGCCGACGTAGTGCTTCCTGCCGCCTGCTTTGCGGAGAAGGACGGCACCTTCACCAACACCGAGCGGCGCGTCCAGCGGGTGCGCAAGGCCGTCGAGCCGCCCGGACAGGCCCTGGCTGACTGGGAGATTCTCTGCCGCCTGGCAACCTTGATGGGCTACCCGATGCACTACTCTTCTCCGTCTGAGATCATGGACGAAATCGCCCGGCTGACCCCGTCTTACGGTGGCATCTCCTATGCCCGCCTTGAAGAGAAGGGGATCCAGTGGCCGTGCCCCAGCGCGGACCATCCGGGAACTCCGTACCTGCACAAAGACAGGTTCGCACGCGGGCTCGGGAAGTTTCATCCGGTTGAGCACGTGCCGCCTGATGAACTGCCCGACGCTGATTATCCCTTTATCCTGAGCACCGGACGCCGCCTCTACCACTACCACACCGGCACCATGACCCGCAAGGGGATGCTCCAGGAGTTCTACCCGGCGGAGTACCTGGAAATCAGCTGCAGCGATGCGGAACGGCTCGGAATCAGCGATGGGGACAAGGTCAGGGTTGCCTCCCGGCGCGGTGCCATCGAAATCACGGCAAAGGTCACGGATATTGTGCCGCCAGGTGTTGTTTTCACCTCCTTCCACTTCGCCGAGGCGCCCATCAACAAGCTGACCAACCCGAAGCTCGATGCCATCGCGAAAATACCGGAGCTTAAAGTCTGCGCCGTTAAGGTGGAGAAGATTGCCTGATCCCCTTGACAATTAAATAATTTTCGATTTATGCTCCGAGCCTTTCTGCCTAAGGCAAATCGCTAGGGCAGGAGGCCGTCAGGCCAAGTCTGGAAAGGGATTGCCTCCTGGGGTTGAAGAGGAACTGTTGACCTGTTGATGAAAGGCCAGGTTCCCGCAAGTCAAGGGGACCTGGCCTTGATTTTTGTTAGGCCCTGTTTCCGGGAAGCGGCAAGTTTGGACTCCTCCAGCCCCGGCTGTAATTTTTATCGCTGAAATTCAAAGAACGGTCCGTTAAGCGTGGCAGCAAATTTCGACACTTTTTGTGCAAATCCTGGCTTATAATCCAGATGATAAAGGCATTGCAACGAGGTAGGTGATCTTTGTGGAGAGGATTCTCAAGCGAATCAATTACTTGAATGCGAACCAGCGTTTTTGCATACAGCGATTAAAAAATGAATGCCAGTGATTTATAAAATAAAGTAACGCTTTTCCCAGGTGGTCTGGTTTTGTGGTTGCAGCCTGCCTTCTTGGTATTTTAGTTGCAGTTATTTGTTGGCAGTGGAAGCTGAAAATGCGTAAAGTATCATTGATAGAGAAGGAGATTTCCAAAAGATAATATTTGAAGACGGAGTTGCTTATGGTTTAATGCCCAGATATTTATCGCATCCCTATCCGCGAGTAAGAAATTTCAAATTTGGAAGGTTGCCACATGAGGTTCAAGGGGATGGACTAAACCAAACACTTGCGGAATCCGAAAGTTTGATTTTTTAGCTGGATCTCTTCATTGAGATACCGGAAGCTGTCGGAGTTTGGTCGAACGGTTACGTTTCCCTCGCAAGCAGTGCTACGGATTCGATGTGGCTGGTTTGGGGGAACAGGTCCAGGGGCTGCACCTTTAGGGTCTGGTACCTTTTGCCGAGAAGGGAGAGGTCCCGCGCCAGGGTGGCCGGGTTGCAGGAAACGTAGACGATCCTTTCCGGGGCGAGTTCGCCGATTTCTTTCAGGGCCCTCCCGGAGCAGCCGCCGCGGGGAGGATCCAGGATTGCCGTGTGGGGGGCGACCCCTTTTTTCTTCAGCAAGGGGAGGACATCTTCCACCCTGCCGCAAATGAACTTTGCGTTTTCGATCTTGTTGATTTGGGCGTTGGCGCAGGCTGCTGCCGCTGCGTCCCTGTTTTCTTCGATCCCGTATACCTGCCCGTACATCGGGGCCAGGGCAAGGGAAAAGAGCCCCACTCCGCAGTAGAGGTCGAGGAGGACCCCTCCCGGCCTGGGCTCGCAGAAGGATTTCACCGTCTCCACCAGGGTCACCGTTTGCAGGGGGTTGTTCTGGAAAAAGGCAGAGGCGGGGACGCGCAGTCGAAGCCCTGAGACCACCTCTGTGTAGTAGTCCCGGCCAAAGAAAACCGCCCGCGTGCGGGGAGTCTGCCCGAGCAGCCCCACGAGGGCCGGGAAGGCGGCGGTTATCTCCTCTAGTCCCGGGAATTCGGTCTGGGGAGGAAGCTCCTCCAGGTGAAAAAGAACCAGGAGTTCCCCGGTGGCATAACCTTTCCGCAACACCACTTCTTTCAAACCTTTTCCCAGGGTATCGCCCCGGTGATTCAGGAGCTCCGAAAGGGCCTTCAGGAGCAGGGAGCAGTCAGAGGGGAGGAGCAGGCAGTCTGCGATTTCCTCCACCACATGAGTCTTGCCTTGGTAGTAACCGAGGGCCGTTTTATTGGTCTTCCGGCTGACGTGAAGGCGCGCCGTATGGCGGTAGCGCCAGGGGTGCTCCATTCCGCGCGCAGGGTTGACAGGGGGATTTTCCAGGCCGCCGATTCTCCGGAGCGCTGCCGCGACTCGCTTCCGTTTGAAGTAAAGCTGTTCTTCGTAATCCATATGCTGCAGCTGGCAGCCGCCGCAGTCCGGGTAGCTGGGGCAGGGCGGAGAAACGCGCCACGGGGCCGGCGCGAGGATCTCCACCATTTCGCCCTGCAGATAGTCTCTCTTTTCCTGGACGATCCTGAACCTCACCGTTTCCCCGCGCAGCGCATGGTGAACAAAGACGGTTTTTCCGTCAAGCTTTCCCACCCCTGCTCCGTTGTGGCTGTAGTCGTAGATCTGAGTGATCCAGGTAGACTCGCTCATCGGTAATTCCACCTTCCGGATAATTCTGCGCCTGACTGCTTTTTGTACTCACCCCGGTGCCTTCGCTTCTTTCACCAATATATGACTTGTCGCTCCATCCATCCGGCTCATCCTGCCTGAGCATTTTTATTTCATTATTTATTTATTGTACCCTGGAAAATCCGGGTTTGTAATATTCAAGTTTGCTGTCTGCTCTAGGGCTAAATGGCGTGCCATGCGATCCCTGCTCCCAGATGGCCATTCCGTCTGTGAGACCGACAAAAGTATGGCAGTTATCGAGGCGTGGTCCACCGGGCTTTCCGCTGGAGCTCGAGGGCCACGCCATCGGCCTCGATGCAAATTCATATCCGTATTCAGCCTGGCTGAATGTTCAGATAGAGATTATAAAAAGATGCTGGTGATCGAGATGGAAGTGGATTATTGCGAAGACTAAAAAGATTTGTTGCACCAGGAGGTAATAGAAAGCCTGTCGGAACTTGCAGGCCGACTGACTGATTGATTCGGCAATAGAACCTTGACATATAACATATATGGCAGCTACATTTTACTCGAGGTGATCAGGAATGAGAAAGACAATGATTTATTTAGAAGAGGACCAGTTTCTTATGCTGAAAAAAGTGGCGGCTTCCTCAAGAAAAAAAGTCTCCGAAATCATCCGCGAAGCTCTGACAGCCTACCTTAAAGAAAAAGGGAAGGTTGACTACTTTTCCTTTGTGGGCATCGCCGAAGGGCCCAAAAACGGAAGAACATCGGAGGATGCCGAAGATATCCTCAGGGAGGCTCTGCGTTGATTTTCGTAGATACCGGGGCGTTTTACGCCTTGATTGACAGGAACGACGTGAACCATAGCCGGGCCAGGGAGTTTTATAGAAGCGTAGCAGGACAGGAAATCCTTTGCACCTCTCTACCCGTTCTTGCTTAAACACTTCTCTATTTACAGGCCACAGTTCACCGACAGCCTGGATTTGATTCCATAGTGATCCGGGCGGCTCCCCTTACCCTCGGCCGGGTAGCTGGACGCTCCCGAAGTGATGGGGGAACTCGGCCAGTTCGACCTCCCAGAAAATGCTTGACTTTAATCGAGAAGTTGATCTATGATTAAACTGCAATTATATGCAAAAAGCAAATAAGGATAAGGAGGAAACCAAAAATGTGTATGCAAAAACCCCATCACGGGTGCGGACATGGACACCCCGGGCACGGACATGAGGAGTGCGGCTGCCCGAGTCCGCCTGGGGAGATGATGTGGGGGCGCCAGGAAAACCTGATCCAGCCTGCTTTGCTGCTGCTTCTCTGCGAGAAGAGCGCTCACGGCTACGAGCTTCACGAGCGGCTGACCGGCTTCGGATTTGATTTCAGCATTGATCCCACTACCGTTTACCGGTATCTCAGGCGCTTTGAGGAGCAGGGGTTTGCGACCTCTCACTGGGAGACTCAGGACGCGGGACCGGCTCGCCGCCTCTACGAGATCACTCCTGAAGGCAGGGGATGCCTCCAGGCCTGGGTGTCCATCTTGCGGAAGCGCCGGGATCTCCTGAATTTCCTTTTGGCCCGCGCCGACGACATTTTCGATGTAGGACGATGATTACCGCTGGTTAAGGTCTACGTAAGAGAGTGCCGGAGCGCCCTGAACCGCTCCGGGATCCCGGGGATGGATTACTGCCTCAATCCTTACACCGGCTGCGAGCACGGTTGTGTTTACTGCTACGCCAGCTTCATGAAGCGCTTCTGCGGCATCGAGGAGAAGTGGGGGTCCTTCGTCCAGGTGAAAATCAACTTTGCGGCCCGGCTCGCGGCCCAGCTGCGGCACTGCCGGCCGGGCCGGGTGATGCTTTCCAGCGTCACCGACCCCTACCAGCCCCTGGAACGCCAGTACCGCCTGACCCGCTCCTGCCTGGAGCTTCTGGCGCAGTCGAATTTTCAAGTTTCTATTTTAACAAAATCCGATCTCGTCCTGCGGGATCTGGACGTGCTGAAAAAAATCCCGGAGGTTGAGGTGGGTTTTACCATCACCACGGCAGACCGGGATGCCGCGCGGTTCCTGGAGCCCCGCGCCCCCTCCCCGGACCGCCGGTTCGAAGCACTGGCTCGGCTTGCGGAGGCGGGAATCTGGACGTGGGTTTTTATTGCCCCGGTTGTGCCCGGCCTGGGGGATACCGAGGCAAACCTTACCGCCATTCTTGAAAAAGCCAGGCGCGCCGGGGTGCGGGAGGTGGATTACGATCCCCTGAACTTCTACTCCACCTCCGTTGCGAACTTAAAATCCCTTTTCCGCAGGTGCTGGCCCCGGCTTCTTCCCGTTTTCCAGGCGGCCTGCGAGGATCAGACCGGCTACCGGGCACGCCTTTCCAGCCTCGCGCGCGAACTCTGGCCACTTTACGGTTATGCCGTCACCTGACTAATGGTTCATTTTGATGCATTTGTTTTCCCCGGGAATCTCAAGCGGAAATATGAAAAGTCGCTAAGCTTTTCCATGGGATGACTTTGGTGTCGCTGGCCAGGAAGCATCGGAAGGTTCTGCCAACATCTCCTCCAGAAATATACTTTCCGGAAAAAGGTAATCAGCGATTGAACGGCGAATAATAAAAGAGTTCCTTCACAGAGCATGAAAGGATGATTGATATGGAAAAAATGTTGAAAGAAATTTTGGGAAAGTTAGATAATCTTCAAGGCGAACTGACTGAATTTAAACAACAAACCAGTCAACGCTTTGACAAGATCGAAACGAACCAAACCAAAGCCGATCAACGCCTTGACGGAATCGAAACCCGACAGCTCGAAATAAGCTCCCGCCTCAACAGAATCGAAACCCAGCAAACAGAAATGAATTCCCGCCTTGACAGAATCGAAACACAGCAATCCGAAATGAATTCCCGCCTCGACGGAATCGAAACCCGGCAATCTGAAATGGACTCCCGCCTCGACAGAATCGAAACCCAGCAAACAGAAATGAGTTCCCGCCTTGATAGAATCGAAACACAGCAATCAGAAAACACCCAGCTAATCCGGGCATTAATACACGCCAGCGAAGTCCACAAGGCCGATATTGATAACCTCACTCACCAGGTAGCCCACTTATCCCAGGAAATGAAGGCCGGGTTTAAGGAATTAACCGAAGTCAGCAAATCGCTACTGGAAATGTACGGGGAACACGAAGCTGAGATAAGGACAATCAAACGCCGGTTTTAACCCCGTGGCGTTCGAAAAAGCAGGCTTAAACCTGCCAGCGGGCCACAAAATGATTTCTTTCCACTCCTTTTAAGTCAGGCCTTTTCTCGCAGATGTTGCTTGCCTTTGACCAGTATGGATAAAATTTGCAAAGGGTGTTGCGGATTCTCGCAAACTTTTTCTACCGGTCCTATTTCAACAATGCCTCCGGCATACATGACAACTACATGACCGTTTCAGCCGGGGCTCCCTTTAAAGGCAACTGCTCTTCCGCTTCCACTGGATAGTGGCTACCCCTTATACATTTATGTCGTCGAAGGCCGTCCTGCCCCCTGCTATTATTTCAGCCAACCTGTGGTAGATCCCGGCCAGAGGAGAATCCGGTGCCCCCTCCACCACCGTTACATTCCTTTCCTCACATAACTGCACGGTAGAATCGCGGGGGATTTCAATTATCACCCTCGTACCCATCTCCTCAGCCGCAGCCTTTACCAGGGCGGCCTCATTTGGCACACCCCTGGCATTGAGAATGATACCCTTCAGCCGGGCATAACCGCGGCCCTTGAACTGTTCAACTGCCCGGGCAATGTTCCGGGCGGCAAACAGTGACATCTTTTCTCCTGAGGTTACAATGTAGATCTCTTCGGCGTACCCTTTACGAAGCGGCATGGCAAAACCACCGCAGACTACATCGCCGAGTACATCGTAAAAAACTATATCTGGTCGGTAAACTTCAAAGGCCTTTAAAGATTCCAGAGTTTCAAAGGCAGCGATGATGCCCCTGCCGGCGCAGCCCACCCCAGGGGTTGGCCCGCCGGATTCGGCACACAAAACCCCACCGAAACCCGTGAAGACGATATCCTCCAACCGGACGCCATTCTTCTTTTCCCTTTGCACATCCAGTATTGTGGGGATCTCCCGGCCGCCCATAAGCGTCCTGGTGGAATCTGCCTTGGGATCGCAGCCGATCTGCATCACTCTATAGCCCTGCCTGGCCAGGGCCGCGGACACGTTAGCTGTAGTAGTGGACTTGCCAATGCCGCCTTTGCCGTAAATAGCTATCTTTCTCAAAACTGCAGCACCTCCCGGTGACGGTTGAGCGAGTTAATCAGGGTCTGGGTGAGGTAAAGGTTCCCCCTGAAGCCAATAAAGGGAGTGCCGTCGTAAAGATAGAGGTAATCGTATGCAGGTATAGCAGCGTGGATTTGAATGGGCACCTCCGGTGCCAGCTGAAAATCATAGGAATTTCCAAAAAGAATATGCGGCTTGATTTCTGCCGTGGCTGCCTTGAATTCTCCGGGCTCAGGAGTGATGAGGACCTTTGGTACTCCTAACGCGGTGAACATTTCCTTTGTTTTAGGATTTTCCGATGCTGTTGGCAAGGTCACCATTGCTACCTCAAGGCCCCATTCTTCCCGGACAAACCGGGCTAAACCCAGAGCATAGTCATAAGGACAGGAGATAACTACCTTCAGGTGTTCATAACGCTGCCACCAGGAGGTCAGCTCGGCCAGTGTATAGCCGTATTTATTCAGTTCAGCCGCAATTTCTTTTTGCTCTATGGTAAGGCCAAGCTTCTGGGCTACCTGTTCCAGCCAGGCAACGGTACCTTTCGACCCAAAGGGAAGGCCGTAGTGATAGGGGATACCAAAGCGCTCTTCCAGCAGTTCAGCGGCTTCCAATCCAATATCTCTGGTAACTACATTGAGAGCAGCAGAAGGAAGGCTTTTTATCTGCTGAACATCCGTATTAGTGGTAAACACTGTGCTGACCTCTAAGTTGAGCAGTCCAAGCAACCTTTTAAGTTCCGCATAATCTGAGGGATGATTGAAGGTATCAATGGTGGGACCGATAATATTGACGGCCCGGGTATTCTTCTCTGCCGGTTCAATTACCACCTCATTAACCAGAACGCGAAAAACTTCTTTGATTCCTTGCGTATAATCACCGCGAAAGCCTCCGCCCGGGAAAGCCAGTAATTTTGCATTTACCTCAGGCTGCAGTTCCTCGATTATACCATACAGGTCCAGGCCAATTACCGAGGTTACGGCGGTAGCCACTAAGGAAATTATGTCCGGTTTATACAGCTCATCCAGTTCTCTGGCGGCCTGAATTATTTTATCTTCGCGGCCCATAACTACATCGTCCTCATCCAGGCCGGTGGTAAAAATAATCCCTTTGGGAGACTGTTTATTCATTACCCCGAAGCTAACGGTGTTGTAGAAGGCCGTTCCGGTAGCCCCGTGCTCCAGGATTAACGCGTTTTTAATCCCTGCCAGAGCCCACAACACTCCAAAATAATCCGAAGGAACAGGGGCACTTTTCAATACTAAATCCATATTGACATTTCCTCCGCATTCTTGATGATTTGTTCTTTGTAATGCAGGATCTCTGAACCGGACGGCTCCTGGTTCAGCAGGCGCAGTACCTGCTTAGTACCGGCAAACCCCGGCGTATGGTAGGCAAACAGTAAATTGCGCGCCTCGATGCCCAACCTAGCCAGCACCCTGCGGTCACCGTAACCGATATAATAATCGGGCTTCAACTCGGCCAGGAGCTTTTCACTCTGCAGGGCATTACCGCTCTTCACCACAAGGGGATCAACGCCTGTGGAAAGAAGGTCCTGAATATCCTTATGGTCGCCTGGAAGAATACGGTTCAAGCAAATTAAAACCGGCTTCATGCCCAGGGTAACCAGGAACCTGGCCAGGTCGAAGGTTCTCCCCTGCTGGATATCGAGAGCAAAAGTTTTGCCGGCCAACCTGCCTTCAAATCGCAGAATAGTTTCCTCTGTTTGCTTTTTCAGCGCAGCTATTTCCTGGGTGAGGTCAATGCGCAGCACTTCGGCAATCTGCCAGTACCAGAACTCAACTGAATCTAGAGCATAAGGCCGCTCGCAGTAAATATACTCCGTACCGAACATTTCCTTCATTTTTTGAGCAAGAGGCAAAGCATAGTGTTCCAGAACGATGTTTAACCGGGCCCCTGGAGCACGGGCAATTTCAGCCGGGGTACTGTAAGAGGGTATCACGTTCTTGATTTTGATTCCCTTGCTTTCCAATAGTCGAACCGGCTCTGTTTTTCTTCCTCCAGGTGCACGTAGACCCAAAAGGTTAACTGATTTCTCTTCGACAGCCTGAGGCTGCATCAAATCGGCAAGAGCAAGAAAAGTTCGCTCTATTCCCGGTGCCATATCTTCACAAGTAAAGTTATCGGTATGAATTACCAGCAGTTTCGCCCTTACTTCCGGGCGGATTTCTTCAATGGCTGCATCGAAGTCCTCGCCGATGATTTCCTGTGTGCAGGTAGTAACGACAAACAAAACCTCAGGCTGGTATTTCCTGTCCACCTCAATCACAGCCTGCTTAACTTTTTCATGGGCACCGAAAATGATGTCTTCCTGGGAAAATGGAAGAAGCAGCAAGTTATCCGGGCGGGGATCTGATGTCAAAGCCCTGAGACTAATGGTCAGCTTGGCATTATACAAACAGATGGCCGGCCCTAACAGCAAGGCGTAGCTATTGGTGATCAATGGAACCATTCCAGCTACTCCAAAAAAAGCACAGTGAAAGCCGGGATACTGGGCGTAAGCCGTCGGGGACAGAACGGTGTCTTCTGTAATTTCGCTTAAGCGCAGGTATTTCCCGGGCAGGGATAATTTTTCCGGTAATACCTTCATTTTTTTCCTCCAGTCAAAGAAAAATGACACACATGGTCTTCATTTCTTCGCCGCGGCGGCTAAGAGTAACCATCTACAAACAGGACTTGACAGGAGCCGCTTTTTTGCTTTTGCAGCAGGGCAGAAGGTGGCTTTGTCTGGCCAGACCGCTTCCCTGCCAGAAGCGTTCCCGTATCTTACGTCCAGAGCCCCCCGTGTGCATCAAGTTTTAGCAGGTGTTTCTGCGAAAAGGTGCTGGCTCTCATTCTGGAAGTCTCTCGTGGGACTAACCTTAAAATGGCAGAAGGAAATCGAAGATGGAGACCTCGCTCCTCCTTCCTTTCAATGGTGAGCTAATTTTTTGTGAGCGAGGCCTCCTTTGCTGGCACCTGCTGAAATTTTACACAGCCAGTCATGTGCTCTCTACCATCTGAACTGCTTCCTCGCTCTATAATCCGCTACTTGCCCCTGATGCATCGGTCCCTTCTTTCCTGGCTATAAACAACGTGGAGTCTCCAACAGGAGTGGAACCCTCGATTTGATAACCTATATTAGTAAGTATTTCTTTCATCTCTTGTAAACTGTAGAAGTGCCCCCAATCCAGGGCGGCAAGAACTGCCCGCTTCGGTCTGGTTCGGGTGTCATCAAGGAGCCAGTGCTTGGTAAAGAGGTAGCTACCTGGCTTTAGCGCCCGGTAGACCTTTGTCCAAACTTTCTCTGCTTGCGCAGGCACAGTATAGAGAATATCAAAGGCCAGAACGATGTCCTGCTCCGCAGGAAGCTCGTCTTTATAAAAGTCGCCTCCCACGAAGACAACCTCCGTATTGTACTGGCGGGAATACTCTTGAGTTACCTGCTCTACGTGGGGAAGATCGAAGACTATTGCCTCCAATTCTGGCTTAAGTTGCTTCAGGGCAATAGCATAAAGGCCATGCCCTCCACCCAGGTCCAAAAGCCGCTGCGCTGACTGAAAGGAACTGTGATTGGCAATTGCTAAAATGGTTTCTTTAAATCCTTTATGCCCCAGCGCGGCCTGCGCCATCGCCCGGATGAAGGAGGGGTTAAACACTTCATCAGGTTTCTCATTTCGTTCCACTTCCTCTCCTTTTAACCAATCGATGACGTTTTCCCATCGGCGGCGCCGGTCGGGAGAAAGCTGAAGATCGAGCAGATCACCCTGATAAAATTTGCTTCGGGAGGAAAGAAATGTTTGAGCAACTTCAGAATTGGTATAGGTATACCCTCTTTTCTCAACAAGCCCCAGAGCCACCAGCGCATCTAACACCAAAACGACGCGTTCGGGAACACCTCCAATTTCCCGAGCCACTGTTTCAGCGTTTTTTGGCCCATCAGCCAGAGCGTCAAATACCCTTGTTTTAAAAGCCTGATACAGAAGTAAAGACTCCTGATATCCCCTGGCCATTTCCACCAGAGGGTTTCCATCTACCGGTGGCTCAAAATTGCGCAACTTTTCCTCAAGCACGGCAATACCTCCCGGTTCATCGGGTTACAATTAACGGTAAAGTGGCTGTCAAACGGCGCTGATCGTAATAACCTTCTTTACGTTCAGTATGGTCCACATGCCGGACCAAAAGCAGGTAATTCCCCGGTTGGTGTAAAGTAAAACCTGCACAACCGTCCTCCCCAGTTTCTTTTGCTAAAGGCTCACCAGCACCAAGTAAATCAGCAGATATAAGGTTAACTGTGGCTCCAGCTACAGGCTTTTCCTGGTAAAGAACCTGTAAGTTTATGACATCCCCGGCTTTCCACGTTTTCCACTGGAGCGGCACCAGTTCCAGAGCGTTCCCCACGCGTTCCACTTTGCCTTCTAAATCATGGCCCACAGGCAATATTGCCCTCGCGAACTGCGTAAAGGCAAATGACTCTGAAGGATTGTCGCAGTCCTTCTTCGGTAAAAGCAGGTGTTTGCCGTCTGCCGTGATTGTTAAAATTCCGCTTGTTTCTACAACAATCTGGTAAAAGCCCTCCTGTTCCGGGATAAACGAAATGGCATAGGCTTCCTCATCATGCTCATTAATACTTAGTTCCTTCCGATTCCCCTCGGGGTCGAAAACATAGGCAGTTAGCCTTTCTTTTTGAGGCAACCCGTCAGGCTTCATGTCATGTCCCCACTTAAAAAACACCTCTACAGGATGACCGGCGTGGTAATGCGTCCTCGCAGCATCAATCCATCCTTCGTGACCCTGTCCCACCAGATGGGTAGTATTCCGATACATTATAAAATTCATCAATATCCCCTCCTCGGTATCAAGAGAGTTTGATTATTTGCGACCGGCAATGTCTCCTTGCAACCCTGCCGGTCCGATAAATTGCCCCCTGGTCCCTCAGCCTGGTGCATTTTTATCTTTTCCCTTCTTTCCGGAGGATAGCCCTGTTCCCCGGGCACACCAGCTCATGCCGGGGAACCCTTGAACCCGCAAACGAGATAAGTCGTCCGGGTGTGCCGGGAAGTCCGCGGAAGCTCCTCTACCCGAACGTCAACGAAACCGGCCCTGGTAAAGTAAGCGGCCAGTTCCCCCGGCTCGATGTTTTTGGCCAGCGGTAGTTTTTCCCCAATTTCCACCGGATAATGTTTGCCAAGCATGTCTGGAGAGCAGTGTGAATAGTCGGCCATCACCTGCCCTCCGGGTTTCAGCACCCTGAACCACTCGTTGAGGGCTTGCTGCGGGTCAGTCAGGGTCCAGAGCAAATGCCGGGCCACGACGGCATCAAAAGTCTCCGCCGCAAAAGGTAGATTCTCTGTTTCAGCTAAAGCGAGAGAGATTGCCAATTTTTTCTGCCGGGCCTTTTCTTCGGCCCGTGCCAGCATTGCCTCGGACCAATCGACAGCTGTCACCCGGTGACCCATCTCGGCGAGGAGGCAAGCGATAAATCCCGTTCCGGTGCCGACGTCCAGTACGGAAAGGCTACCATCTCCCAAACACCCAAGGATCTTTTTCCACAGCTCTGTCTCTTCCGGAGATTTTACTCCGTGAGCATCTATCTCGTCATAAATCTCGCCGCTCTGGTTCCACCGTGCGCGTATAACCTCAAGTTCTTCCTGCTCAAATCTCATATAAAAACCCTCCTTACTCCTACTTTTTGCTGAGGGGGTAGATATACACGGCATAATCTTCATATTTCCGCCCGTGGAAGCGCTCTAGAAATTCTTTCAATACGGCACTTTCATCCACATCCTGGAACAGATCGGGATACAGCAACTTGGACAATAGGACAATGGAAAGGGTGCGCTCATTTCCGACCTCACGGGAAATTATGTAGACGTTTCCATTCTTCACGGCTTTTAATTCACTCCAGCCAGGCCGGGCCATCAGTTCTTTTTTCAACTCTTCCATGTGTTTAAGGACTCCCCGGGCGTAACCCGACCATTTAAAACCGATATGAGGATCCTTTATAATCACGTCCGGATTTTTGCGAATTACCTCTTCAGCGTCGACAGTAAAATTGCGGTGCTCCAGATAGTCGCCCTCAAAAAGTTCGGCAAAAACGTTTACCCCTCCAGCACCTTGAATTATGCCATCAGCTCTCCCCATAACCTGATAATCGCCGATAAATTCGTAGTAAACGCTCTTTCTTTCTTCAGGCTTTAATTGGCTTAACCTCTGCCTGACAAAATCAACATAGGACCGGCTCCACTTAATAAACTCTTCCGCTCTTTCCTTTCCTCCCATTATCCAGCTCAAAGTCCTCAGTTCTTCCAGATACTTCTCAGGCTTACCACCCAGGTCCAGCTGCACTACTGCTATGCCGAAGGGCTTCATCTTTTCAACTACCTCAAAGGCGTAAGCCGGGTTTGCAGAAGCAATTACGAGGTCTGGATTGAGGTTCACAATTGCTTCATAGTTCGGCTCCGGCCACCCTACTGCCGGTTTGCCCTGGTGTTCCGGGTAAAAGGGGTCGCCGGTGATCATCCCGTTGATGGCGATGATCATGTCGCCTTTTCCCAGGATTCTAAGGGCTCCGGCTGGAGCAGAAGTGGAAAAGGCAACCACTTTTTTCACGGGCAACTTTATCTTTACAATTCTACCAGCAGTATCCAGAACGAAAAGCTCCTCCGCTTCCTCCCCGATCAGCTTCTTTACCTGCTTTATGTCCTTTTCGTCGATTACTCCGTCGTTATTGGCATCCGCCAGGGAGGTCTTGGGTCTCTTCCCGGCAATGATCTCCCTCAGATATTCGATGTCATGCTCGTCAATAGTACCGTCCTCATTGGCATTCCCAAGTATTTGCAGCGTGTAGGTAGTTGCTTTGTCCCTCCCCTTAGGCGCAAACAGGTTTGACCAGTTCAAAAGGCCCACAACCAGCAAAAGAGCGATGGCCACGCCCGCCAGGGCAAGCCATTTGGTGTTGAACACTCTGCCCACTTTGGACCACCTCTCCTTTTTTCGAAGTTTCGTTGGTCATCTCCCAACAGAGGTGCTCAAAGCTATGCAATCTTCCTTTTTGTTTTTTAAACTCAGGCCTGCCAGTAATCCCTCCTCCTCTTTATGATCAGATAGAAAAACAGTGGCCCTCCCATGAACGCCGTGACAATGCCCACCGGCAGGACTATGGGGGCCATAATTGTCCGGGCAATTGTATCCGCGCTTAACAGCAACACACCCCCGAAAACCGCTGAGGCAGGGATCAAGTATTTATGGTCGCTACCGATAACCATCCGGCATATATGCGGGGCCACGAGCCCAATAAAACCTATAGCCCCGGTAAAAGAGACTACTCCGGCGCTCATCAACGAAGCGACGACCAGGATGAAGACCCGTGTTTTTTCAACGTCAACGCCCACACTTTTTGCACTTTCGTCTCCAGCATTCATCACATTGACATCCCTGGATTTCCATACCAGCAGGATAAAACCGACCGTCACAATAATGAAAGGAAGCATAAGATTTTCCCATGAAGCTCTTCCCAGAGAACCCACTGTCCAGAAATAAGCTTCTCTCACGGCATCCGACTCGCTGAAATACATCAACAGCGTTGTAAACGCTTGAAACATGTAGGTAGTGGCGATACCTGCCAGAACAATCGTCTCTGGTGTTGCACGCCTGTAGCGCGTTAAAGCGAGGATAATGAAGGTGGGAATCAGCGAAAAAACGAAGGCATTGCCGATAATTAGATACTTGCCGCCGACCAATCCTGCCCCTAAAAGAATCCCTACTGCTGCGCCAAAGGTTGCTCCGGCAGAAATACCAACCGTCCAGGGACAGGCAAGGGGGTTTTTTAAAATTCCCTGCAGGGCAGCACCTGCCGTGGCAAACCCGGCCCCCGCGATTATTCCCAGCAGAATCCTGGGCAGCCGAAGCTCCCAGATGACGATCTCATGGGTTGCCTGAAGAGTTTGAAAAAGCCCGCGCCAAATTGTTACATAAACTTCCCATATGGGGATGTCGTAAGAGCCCAGAATGGCAGATATGCCCGAGACAAGAAGGAGTAAAATGAGCGAACATACAATGAAAAAGATTTTCCGACCGACATATTTTCTGTAATCATCCTTAATTTTTCTTTGGGCTTGGTTTAGCGCCGAGGCTGCCATCAAGTTGCTCATTTCCATGCCGCTTCTTTTCCACCTCCGGAGAAAATGAAATGAGTATCTGTCTTTTTACCGGAGCCGACCACCCTTATTAGCTACTAAGTTTTTGTTACTACCCTCTTTCATCGCGAATCGGTGCAAGAGGAATGATCCAGGGCACGTCAAATTCTTCCACAACAATAACCTCGACACCGTAGACGAATTTGATGTTTTCCCGGGTTAGGACTGACCGGGGTTCACCTGCCGCGAAAATTCCACCTTCTTTCATCAGGATCACTTTGTCTGAATACCTAGCCGCCAAATTGAGGTCATGGAGCGAAATTATTGCAGTTATACCTCTTTCTTTCACCGCGCTTTTAATGATCTCCATTACCTCCAACTGGTGCTTAATGTCGAGATTCGAAGTCGGTTCATCAAGCAAAAGCACTTCTGGCTCCTGCGCCAGGGCTTTGGCAAAAAAAACGTTTTGCTGCTGGCCGCCGCTAAGCTCGTTTATGTCCCGCATGGCAAGGTCCTCTATCTTCAGCAATTGGAGCACTTCCAGCACTTTTTCTATATCTCGCTCACTAGTTTTCCAGCCGGCGTGAGGATGCCGTCCCATTAGGACCACTTCGAAAACTGTCACAGGAAAGGCCAGTAAAGCCCTCTGGGGAATGTACCCCATTTTTCTGGCGACTTCCAGCCTTTTCATCTCCTTAAGATTTAATCCATCCAGCAGAATGGTTCCTTTTTGCGGAAACAAGATTCTGTCTATGCACTTCAACAGCGTGGACTTGCCTGCTCCATTTGGCCCTACTATGCAAAGCACTTCTCCTTCGGAAACACTCAAGCAAACACCCTGTATCACAGGGTCGCATGCATAGCTGAACTCAACATCTTTCACTTCCAGTTTAGCCAATCCGTTATTACATCTTGCCACTACTTCCCTCTCCCCCCTGCATGAACGGGAACACCGCATTGAAATGCCACAACTAATATCTGCCGGCAAGCCCCCAGCCTTGCCAGTTTTCCAGCCCGAAAGGAGCGCCACTCTGAGAGCCTCAGCAACAAAGGGATACCCCTGGGAGGAAGCGTCTCTGCCGGATAAAAACATAAAACCACGCAAGCACATCGCGCTTCTCCTTCTGGAGGCGCCTAGACCTGCGTGGTCCAATTTCCTGAAATTGGGTAAAACCTTACTAGCCTGCCTTTTTGGCCAACCCGCTTTTATTTACATCCCCAGGCAGCTTTGCTTCCGTAGCAAAGCTTTCTTCTTCCAAAGGAGCAATATTCGACGCTAATTTCAATTCCTTCTGGTTTAAATTCCTAATGAGAAAAAAATTTCATGACCTGTGTCCTTTATACCTCATTTTCTCCTCTACCAGGCAGATAAGCTTCGCACAACCTTTGATGAGGTGAACAACCAAATAAAAGCCACGAAGGATCTGCCCTGTTTCGGCAAGGCAACAGACCTTCGTGGCCTGATCTTAAACTTCCTAGAACTCCGAGCGACTTCATGCCGTTACTCTAGAGCACTAATTCGATACAGGATAAAAAATTCCTGCTTCCTGTTACCATCTGGAAGCAGAGGACCGCCCTCGCCTGCCCATAGTCTCTCGCACGCCGGGCCCGGGAAAGAACATCTACTGAGGCTTTAATCGCCTTGGTGGGGATGCGGCTTTATAATCAAAAAACTTACCAGACTATTGACAAAATGTAATATAATGATAATATGTCAGTAGTGATAAGTCTACCATAGGAGGGACATGCAATGTGCGGAATTGCTGGAGATGGCTGCAACTGTTCGGACCAGCACCTGAAACGCGGGAGCCTGACAATCCCGTCGCTCCTGCTGCTTTTGAAGAAAAAACCGTCGCATGGGTATGAACTTGCGGAGAGGTTGAGCACCTTATCGTTTCTGGAAGGAGTGCCGGATCCTGGCGTGATTTACCGCCACCTGCGGCATTTAGAGGAGAATGGGATGGTGGAGTCGCGCCTGGAGCCGGGAAGTGGGGGGCCGGCGCGCAAGATTTACTCGCTGACTCCGGAGGGAGACAGTTATCTCCGGACATGGGCCTTGACGATTCAACAGAAAAAGAAATCTTTAGAGGGTTTTCTCCTTGAATTTAATCGGTGCCTTGCACAAGAGGCGGAAAAGGAAAATTTGAGCAGCGAGTAAGCAGCGCAAAGTTTCGCGCTGTTAAGCCAGGGGAGTTGAAAGTAAGTGAACTTCGAAGCAATCCAGGCAAGGAACCTGTTTAAAAAATATGGAAATGTTCAGGCCGTTGCCGGGGTTACTTTCTCGGTAGCGGCCGGAGAAGTATTCGGTTTTTTGGGTCCAAACGGAGCCGGAAAAACTACCACCCAGCGAATCCTGACGGGGATCGTTGAGCCGGATCAGGGAGAAGTTTTAATCATGGGCTATCACTTGAAAAAGCAGCCGTATCATGCAAAGCGGATGATGGGTGTGGTGCCGGAACTGGCCAATGTCTATGTTGATTTATCCGCCTGGGACAATCTTTTGTTTATCGGAGAACTTTATGGAGTCCCTAAAAAGATGCGTGCGAAGCGGGCAGATGAACTTCTCGAGATCTTCGGATTAAAGGAAAAGCGGCACTTTAAAGCCAGGGGCTTTTCCAAGGGGATGAAGCAGCGGCTGCTGCTTGGCATGGCGCTGATGAGCGATCCGGAAGTTCTTATTTTAGATGAACCTACCTCAGGGCTTGATGTTCAAAGCACCCACCTGATCAGGGATCTGATTAAGAAATTTAATGAGAGGGGAAAAACCGTTTTCCTGACCACCCACAACATCGAGGAAGCCGGCCAACTCTGCGACCGGGTTGCCATCATTAATCAGGGAAAACTGGTGGCTGTGGACCGGCCGGAAAAACTGAAATGTATGCTGCAGCGCCTTCAGTCGGTTGTGGTGGCTTTTCATCCACAGGTGGTTGAATCACAACTCCTCGCCGCTCTTAAGGGTGTAAATCAGGTGAAGAAGTCGGGTGACAGGTTTATCCTCTACACCGATCACCCGGGGGATGTTGTATTGGCGGTTGCCGAACTGGCCAGGCGGGAAAACTTAAAGATCCTTTCCCTGCACACCCAGGGACCAACCCTGGAAGATGTTTTTCTACACCTGACGGATCAGCAATAAAGAGAGGAAGGAGCGAAAGTGTCTGCTGAAAAATCCTCTGGCAAGTTAACCCTCATTGAACACTGGATGCTTTCCCTTGCGATTGCTAAAAAAAATGCGAAGATCTATTATCTCAAGCCGCCGGTGTTGATCTTCGGCCTTCTTTTCCCGGTTTTTATGTTTCTCGCCTTTGCGGTGGGCCGCAACCTGCCTGCCGCCAGCATGGTTCCCGGGCTGATTGGGATGACGGTTTTGTTTGCGGCCTCTTCGGTGGGACCGCTGATTGCCCCCTGGGAAAGGCAGGCTAAAACTTACGAGCGCCTGCTGACCACCCCTGTCTCCCTGTGGCACATTGTCCTGGGTGATGTCTGGGCCGGCTTTCTCTACGGCCTGGTTATTTCCCTGGTTCCCCTGGCGCTGGGAGTTCTTGTTTTTGGAGCGCTGCTTTTTGAACCGGCTGTTTTTCTTGTTACTTTGTTTCTGGCGGTTTACTGTTTTGCCTCGCTTGGTGCCTTGCTCGCAGCCCTTCCGACGGACATGCCGTCGAACGTGATGATGCTGGCTACACTGGTCCGGTTTCCGCTGCTCTTTGTGAGTGGGGTCTTTGTTCCTCTCGAGCAAATGCCGGCCTGGGGCCGCTCCATTGCCCTTTTTTCGCCTCTTACATATACCATGGATTTAATCCGCCTTGCGTTCGGGGAGCAGCCCCAGATTGGACCGCAGTTTGACATGACGGCTCTTGTCGCCTTTACGGCATTATTTCTGGGAAGCGCCTATCTTCTTCAAAAGAAAGGTCTTTCCAGAGTGTTCTAGCTTCAGAGCAATCCGGTTCCAGGCCAGGCTGGAAAACACCCGTTTACACCGGACCCTGCATTTTCTTGCTCTCCAGGTCCTGTTTTTTAAGCAGGAAATGCTGGTAAGGAGTGAGGGGAACACCGTCTTCGTAAAGAATTTCTGTAAAGTATGGGCATTCACCGCTTGCCGCGAGGTCCTGCCTGGAGAACTTCTTTTTAAACCAGAAGCACTCACTGTTCAGGGTCGAGAAAAGGCCGCACTTTAGACACCTCGACATTTTATCCCTCCTTTACTTTTTTCCGTCTAAACAACTGATCTCTTTTTTAATCTTGGGCCAGAGCGTGAACTGGAGAAAATTCCACGCCTCTTCTGCATCGTGCTCCATCAGGATCCCCTGCAGCCTGAGGATTTCCTGGGGTTCCAGGACGATGAAAACCTTTTTCATCTGAGCAGCTCCTCCCCGGCAGGCAAGAGGCCCTCCAGGTATTCGGCCAGGAGTTTCTCAATTGCCTGCTTTTGCTGCGCGTAAGCCGGCTCTTTCAAGAACGGGCACTGCTCTGCTTCGTAGCGCCCCTGGATGACCCCAGTTGCGAAGGCGAGGCAGGTTAGCTCCCCGCACTCCCTGCAGTTGGTGCGGGGGAGGTGTTTGTAGAGCATGAAGGGGCTCAGTTGGGTTTGAGGTTCTGTAGTGGGAGTAATTCTATCTCTGGCTGCGGCTACTCTGTTCAGCATTTTGACCACATTCTCCAGGATCTCGTTTGCCTTAGCGATGTTTTCGGTCTTGCCCAGGATAATCTGTCGGGGCTGGAGAACCACAGGCCGGCCTTCGTAAGAGAAGGTAAACGACTTTCCTGCTTCGTGATAGCTCCCTCTGAGCACGGCGTTTAAATAGGGGAAAAGCGTTTCAACATCATCTGTCAGGGAGGCGATCACCCTGATCTTCCTGGCATCGGCGTAGCAGGGGGCGGCCTGGATAATCTGGTAGCCTTTTACGAATTCTCCAACTGCTGCGGCGCCCTCTTTTCCTGGACGAACGGGGTGGGAGGGGCCGGGGGCTGCTTTCCGGGCGATTTCCCGGATTGCCTCCAGGAAGTACTCGATATCTGCGACTGTATTAAAGTAGCCGGGGCTGACGCGCACCGTTCCCGTCTCCAGGGTGCCGATGGTCCTGTGGGCGCGGGGCGCGCAGTGCAGCCCCGTCCGGACCATGATATTGTAAATCTCATCCAGTACCGCACCCACCTCTTCAGGGTTGACATCTTGAATGTTGAAGGAAACTACCGCCACCTGGCGGTCGGGATCCCGGGGCCCATAGAGGACGACCCCGGGAATTTGCCCCAGCTTTTCCAGTAAAAGGGCCGTCAATTGATGTTCCTTTTCTCGGATTGCCGCAACCCCTGTCTTTAAAAGAAATTCCACCGCCGCCCCGAGGCCTGCCAGGCCGGGGCCGTTGGGGATGCCGGTTTCAAAGCGGTCGGGAAGTGTTTCAGGTTGGAAGGGGAAGAGGGAGTTGCTCCCGGTTCCCCCCTCCAGCAGGGGTTCCAGCTCCAGGCCAGGGGCAATATAGAGGGCGCCGGTTCCCTGGGGCCCCAGCAGTCCCTTGTGGCCGCTGCACGCCAGAAGGTCGATGCCAAGTTCGGCCACATCGATGGGAAAAACTCCGGCAGTTTGGGCGGCATCTACGAGCAGCCTGGAGCTGTGGGCATGGGCGAGTTCCGCCAGCTCGGCCAGGGGGAAAAGGGTTCCCGTTACGTTGGAGGCGTGCGTAAAAACCAGCAGCCTTGTTTCGGGCCGGAAGGCCCGCTTTACATCAGAGAGATCGATCTCTCCATGTGGGTTGCACATGACCTCTGAAAGAGAAATGGTTCCTTTCTTTTCAAGGGTTTTCAGGGGGCGCCAGACCGAGTTGTGCTCCATGCTGCTGGTGATCACGTGGTCGCCGGGGCGCAGAAAACCTTTGATTGCCAGGTTCAGGGCCTCGGAGCAGTTTTTTGTAAAAACAAGCCGTGAAGGATCTTTAACGTTGAACAGGCGGGCCAGGGCGTCACGGCAGTCCTCGATGATCCTGGTGGCCTCCTGGCTGCGCCGGAAAACCCCGCGCCCCTGGCTTGCCCCGAAGCGGCGCAGGAAATTATTCACTGCTTCGTAAACGCACTCGGGCTTGGGCCAGGATGTTGCCGCGTTGTTCAGGTAAACCTCCATTTAAAAACCTCCTCTCCTGAAGTACAAATCCCAAAAAGCAAAATCCTAAGAGAAAATTGAGCTTAATAAAGGCGAATCTCGGCCTTGGACCACGCGTGGCGGAGTTTGGCCAGGTGCTCTTTTCCCTCCCGTCGGTGCTGGAGGCAGTGCTTAAGGCGTACAATGTCCTCGGGCGCAACGAACTCATCCAGAAGTTGCTTAATTCCGGCTCCTGCATGTGCCCAGAGGGGGTGGGAAGGAACGAGGTGGTAAAAGACCATCTGGCCGTTCCGGCGGTCGGCAATCAGTCCGGCGTCTTTTAAAATGCCCAGGTGGTGGGAAACCCGGGGCTGGGGAAGATTGAGGATCAGTTCGATTTCGCATACACATAGCTCTGCATGGATGAGGAGCGCCAGGATTCGCAGCCTGGTTTCGTCTCCTAAGGCGCGGAATGCTTCTGCGATTTTCCGCATGATCATCCCCTTTTCTGGATAAGCTGGATTGAGAAAAGAAAGTTTCGATAAGATTTGATAAAGGTTGAAATTAATAAAAGTATCTAAATATCTAGATAAATAAATTATAAAACATAAAAAAGGAAAAAGCAATCGAAATTTGAGCTGAGGATCGGCCGGGGGATTATGCTTCCTGCCGGGCCCGGGTCAGGGAGATCAGGTCCCGGGCGTTGGCCACCGCCCAGCCTCCGGCATCGTTGTTGAAGTAGGCGTAAACATCCCTGCCGCTCTCCAGCCACTCCCGGATTCTTTTGGCCCAGCGTTCCAGTTCTTCCTTTGTGTAGCACGAAGTATAAACCTTCTCGCTTCCGTGAAACCGCAGGTAGACGAAGTCTGCAGTCACCTCAAGGGTCTGCGGCCACCTGGGGGAGTCCGCAATGCAGAGGCCGAAGTTGTTTTGGTGCAGGATTTCGTAAACCTCAGGGGAGAACCAGGAATTGTGGCGGAATTCAAAGGCGTGCCGTGCGGCGCGCGCGGTATCGTTGCCCTGTACCAACCTGCAGAATTCGGCGAGGAGCCCGGGGTCCCCCCGAAGGCCCGGGGGCAGCTGCCAGAGGACCACCGCGAGTTTTTCCTGGAGTTTTTCTGCCCGGCCGAAGAAGGCGGCAAGGGGTTCTGCGACATCCCTCAGGCGTTTTATGTGGGTGATCATCCTGCTTCCTTTGACGGCAAACCGGAAATCTGGAGGGGTGCTGTCATACCAGCTGGCGAAGGTCTTGGCCAGGGGGAGGCGGTAAAAGGTAACGTTCAGCTCTACCGTGTTGAAATGGGCGGCGTAGAAGTTCAACCACCGGCGGCCGGGAATTTCCTTTGGGTAGAAGGCCCCCCTCCAGTGCGGGTAGTTGTAGCCGCTGGTACCAACGCGCAAATCGGCCACGTGCCCACCCTCCTTTCGGCTTTTTCTTGACCTGGTTTCATTATACCTCTAAAATTGGAAGCAGAACAGCAAGGACTGTTTTTCCGAAGGGTGCCGGGTTGCAAAAAAGGCCGGAGCCGGGGGCGCGGGGAGCGGAGCGGCTTGGAGGAATTCAAGGTGGCGCAAACCTTAAAGATCGAAGTGGTAAAGGTAATGGGGAGCTGCCCTGTTTACCGGGAAGGGGATTGCTTCTATATTGAGGACGGCTACCGGTTGCGGCCGGGGCCAGGGCAGGCTCTCTGCATGCACGGGCTGTCCTCCCTGATGCCTTACTATGCTGCCCTTTCCCGGGGAATCAGGCCGGAAGAGCTGGGTCTTGCCTCTGCTGCGGGGCCCGGGGCCTACCTCCAGTGCCCTGATCCCTGTGCTTACACAGGAGGGGGGACCGTAATTTTTCGCGTTCTTCCTGGAGCTGCCTCTCACGTTTTGGAAGGCGTCCGGTCCAGTTCCCGGGCCTACCCGGCGCGCCCCCTGGTAGGAGTGGGGGGCGTAGTCTTGAAGGGAGAGGAGTTGTTGCTTGTCCGGAGGAGCGCGCCACCCAGCCAGGGGCTGTGGAGTTTTCCTGGAGGAGGCGTGGAAATCGGGGAGGAACTGGCCGAGGCCCTGAAAAGAGAGGTTCGCGAGGAATGCGGCATTTCCATTGAAGTTGGGCGCATCGTGGGTGTTTTCGATTTAATCTACCGGGATCCGGGGGGAGGGGTTGCATACCACTACCTCCTGGTTGATTTTCTGGCCAGCTACCTGGAAGGCGACCTCAGGGCCGGCTCGGATGTTGCGGATGCCGTTTGGGTGCCTTGCAGGGAAGCCCTGAAATTTGATCTGGCCGAGGGGGCCAGGCAACTCCTGATGTTTTTGCAGGGCAGCGGCCTTAAAAATTCGGATCTTTTTTACGGACGCATCGGAACCTGATAAGTCTTTTAAAAAACCGGGAGGGAGGCGCTTGAAATTACCGGAGAGGCTTGCCCGGATCGCGGCCTATGTCAAACCGGGCGCCATCGTAGCCGATATCGGAACAGATCACGCTTTGTTGCCTGTGTACCTGATAAAACAGGGCATTTCCCCCAGGGTGATCGCCGGCGAACTCCACCCCGGCCCCTTGGAGGCAGCCCGCTCGACGGTTGCCTTTTACGGTTTGGAAAAGCAAATTCAAGTCAGGGAAGGGGACGGACTTCAGGTCCTGCAGCCTGCCGAAGCAGAGACTGTGGTGATTGCCGGGATGGGAGGCGCAAAAATCAAGGACATCCTGGAGGCTTCTCCGGCCGTGCTCGAAAGGGTGAAGCGTCTTATCCTGCAGCCCCTGGGGGGCTCGGGAATTTTGCGCAACTGGCTGTTGAGCAACGGCTGGCTGCTTGTGGACGAAGATCTGGTTTTCGAAGGGGGACATTTTTACGAGATCATCGTCGCCGAACCAGGCTCCCCGGGAGGTGGAGAAAGAAAGGAGGGGGGAAGCCTCGGGAATCCTGACTCTGATTTGGAATCAAGGCTGCATCTCGAATTTGGGCCCAGGCTTTTGGAAAAAAGGCATCCCCTCCTTGTTCCTTTTCTGGAAAAGCAGGTTCGAGAGATGGAAAATGTGGTTAGAGCCCTGGAGCGTGCCAGGACCCCCGCGGCCCGGCAGATGCAACGCGAGTGGATTCGCAAGATTGAATTCTTTAAGAAGGTGATCGCATGCCAGTTAGATGCGAAAAGCTCATAACCTGGCTTGAGGAGTGGGCGCCGAAATTCCTGGCGCAGGAAGGGGACCGCACCGGCCTCCTTATCGGCTCGCGTTCCGGTGTGATTGAAAAGGTTCTGGTGGCTCTCGAAGTTACGGAAGAAGTGGTAAACGAGGCGGTGGATGTGGGGGTGCAGCTCATTGTCTCGCACCACCCCCTTTTCCGCGATCCCCTCTCCTCTTTGCCCTTTGACACCTTCCCCACTTCTTTAATTGCCCGGCTGGTGCAGGCTGGCATCCATCTCTACGTGGCCCATACCAATCTGGATGCAGCCCCTGGTGGGGTCAGCGACGTGCTGGCCCGCCGCCTGGGCCTGGCGGAGCTCGAACTCTTGCTGCCGACGCGTATCGAGAAGTTATATAAGGTTGTTGTCTTCGTTCCTCAGGGGTACGAAGATGCCGTGCGTGAGGCAATGTGCAGCCGGGGAGCGGGATGGATCGGGAATTATTCGGAATGCACTTTCCAGACCGAAGGCACCGGAACCTTTCGCCCGCTTCCCGGGTCCGATCCCTTCCTGGGTCGGGTGGGGGAACTGGAGAAGGCCCGGGAGTTCAGGCTGGAAACCATTGTCCCCGAGGAGAAGCTTTCCCGGGTTTTAGAGGCAATGCTGCAGGCCCATCCCTATGAAGAGGTGGCCTACGATGTTTATCCTCTCTGGAACCAGGGACGCTGCTACGGCTTCGGGCGGGTGGGGAAGCTGCCGGAGCCCGTTTCGCTTGACCGCTTTGCCGGAGAAGTTAAAAGGTTGCTGGAGTTGAAAATGGTGCGGGTGATCGGAGATCCCGGCAGGATCGTCAAGAAAGTGGCGCTTTGCGGGGGGAGCGGGATGTCCCTTCTCGCCCGGGCGCTGAAAGCCGGCGCCGATGTCTACCTTACGGGAGATGTCAGGCACCACGAGGCCCTTGAGGCAAAGGCGCACGGGATTGCTGTTGTTGATGCCGGGCATCACGGAACGGAGTGGGTGGTTGTCCCCGTCCTGGCCGGTTACTTGCGAGAAAGGGCAGAGAAAGAAAAAGTGGAGCTGGAGGTTCTGGTTTCCCGGGTCAACACAGATCCATTTCTATATTTTTAAAAATTTTAAAAGTGGAACGTCCTCTGGAAGGTCGCTTGCGGTGAGTTGACCGGAGAGCAGGGCTGCGGAAAGATAGGGAGGAACATCGATGCCGCACCAGAAAAAATTGGTTTTTTATATAGACGGCGCCTCCCGGGGGAATCCCGGGAGGGCCGGGGCGGGAGTTGTTGTCTGCAACGAGGCCGGGCAAATAATAAAAGAGAGAAAGGAGTACCTGGGAAAGGCAACCAACAACGTTGCGGAATACCGCGCCCTGCTGCTTGCGTTGCAGGAAGCCCTGGCGCAGGGCGCCACTCAAGTCGAAGTCTATACGGACAGCGAGCTTCTGGCGCGCCAGTGGAACGGGGAGTACCGCGTCCGGAGCCCGCACCTTGCTCCCCTCGTCCAGCAGGCGCGGTCCCTTTCCCGGGCGTTCTCGAGCTGCAAACTCAGTCACATCCCCAGAACGCAAAACAGGCGCGCCGATCTCCTGGCGAACCGGGCCATCGATGAGTCTTCAACTCCGGAGGGGTAAGGTGGCATGAGCCTCCTCGTCGAAGTAGAGTTCCCGGCCCAGCTGTACAGCCCCCCGGGTTAGAGGCCGCGGGTCCTGAACTGCTTCCAGCCGGATTAAGTTTGAGGTGTACCAGTTGACATCAGGAACGCTGAGGTTGAACGGGGAGGCCTCAATCACCGGGTAGTTTCGTTTAATAAAAGTGGAGCGCTCCAGGTCGTAGCAGTGAAAATTATAGATCAGGTCGGTGATTACGAAACCCATTTCCAGAAACATTTTCTGGATCGAGTACCATTTCTGGCGTGAAGCCTCCAGGTGGGTTAAGCCCAGATAGCCCGCGCTCTCCCTGCCTTTCAGGGCTTCGGTGCAGCGGGAGAGAAACAGTTTTAAACCGGGGAGTGTTTCCACAGGGTCGGTAAAAAAGGTGTCGTACTTGCCCGCGAGGCCGGCAGGGAGGGGCTCCCTGACGTCATATTTATACGTTTTGAGGTGGCCCCATTTCCGTTCTGCGGCTACCCGGTTGATAAAATCCAGGATGCGTTCGTCAATCTCCAGGACGGTGATCTCTTTGGGCAAACCGGTGAGCGCCACCGCAAGGCTCGTCAGATCATCATCCCCCAAAATGATGATTTTCTGGCCTTCCAGGTCGCCCCGGGCGTACATGAATGCCGCCCGGGCAACGGTAATTTCAGGTTCAATGTAGCCCTGATCGAACTCCGGGATGGCCTGGGGGCGGAAAGCCGCGATGCGGCAAAATTCCTGGGTTAGATTTTTAAAAAAGGACTCGAGAGAAATGCCGCGCCCGGCGCAGTGGGTGCATGTCACATTCTGATATGGGATTAAACCTTCTCTGCGCGCCGCTTCATTCCCCTTTTCGGTTAATTCCAGGAGATGATTTTTTTCCTTGACTAAATCCTGTTCAGCCAGGGAAGCAAGGGCCTGGGTATACCCTGCAAGGTGGGTGTTCTGGTCTCGAATCAACTGCCAAAAGCTTTTAGGTGAGTGTAGCAGGCTCCGCAGAATTTGTTTATGTACCCGGTTCATTTAGGATCCCTCCGCAAACATTTTAAGACCTGATCCGTTTTTTGGGCAAGTCCCTCTTGTTCTGGATTGGAGGCAGAAGAGTGCTTTTTGATTTGTTAGTTCCCCCGCGCATTATTTTTGGACCCGGAACTGCGGGGCGTTTAGGTGAGGAGGCGGCTCGTTTCGGACGGAGGCTCCTTCTGGTTACCGGGCGCCGCGCCCTTCAAGCAAGCGGGATGATTGACCGGATTCTCGCCCCTCTTTCTTCAGCAGAACTCGATGTCATTATTTTTAACGAGGTTCCTGCCGAGCCAACCCTTGAAGTGGTAGAGGCCGGTCTCGAAAAAGCCCGCCGCGCAAAGGTTGATTTCGTCGTCGGGGCCGGGGGAGGAAGCGTCCTTGATATTGCAAAGGCGGTGGCCGGTCTTTACCATGCGCAGGGGTCGGTGAAAGAATATTTCGAAGGACGGCCCGTTGAACAGGAGGGTATTTCCTGGCTTGCGGTTCCCACGACAGCAGGGAGCGGGGCCGAGGCTACCAGAAATGCCGTTTTGATTGATCCCGAAACCTGCCGGAAGCAAAGCATTCGTTGCGACATGTGGATGGCGGCAGTTGCCCTTGTGGATCCCGTTTTAACCATGACCATGCCGCCGGAGCTCACCGCGGTTACGGGAATGGATGCCTTAACCCACGCCTTCGAAGCCTATACCTCCCGCTGGTCGCATCCTCTTACGGAGGCGCTTGCCTTTGAGGCTGCAGTTCTTATCTGCCGGAACCTGTACACAGCTTACACGCGCGGGAATGACCGGGAAGCACGTGAAAAAATGGCATTGGGAAGTTTAATGGCCGGGATCGCGCTCAACAATGCCCGCCCGGGTGCGGCGCACGCCCTTGCCCACCCGGTGGGGGTCCGGTACTCCATCCCGCATGGTCTTGCCTGCGCCATTTTGCTTCCGTATGTCATGGAGTACAACCTGATTTTCGTTGAGGAAAAATTCGCCCGGATTGCGCAGGCCCTCGGGCTTGTTCCACCCGAAACTCCTTCGATTGAAGCAGCCCGCCGCCTTGTTTCATTTGTCGTTGCGCTGCGGGCCCGGCTCAAGATCCCCGCAAAGTTGAAAGATGTTGGTTTGCAGCAGGAGGATCTCTCTTCTCTGGCCGAAGCCGCGCTTGCGTCATCCTCTTTGGCTGCAAACCCCCGGGCCGCAGGATATTCCGACCTGGCGAAGATCCTCGAGGCCAATCTTTAAAGATTCCTTGTGTTAGTGATGAAAAAATGGTATTTTTATGCCCGGTGGATTAGTTTAACGTTAAAATTGGGAGGACTGGCTCGTGTCAAAACTGGTTCTGGATTTTGAAAAACAGTGGAAAACCATCAGCCGCGGTGCGGTTGAGATCATTCCCCAGGAGGAGCTTGTTCAAAAACTGCGGCGCTCTCTTGCGCAAAACAGGCCCCTCAAGATCAAATTAGGGCTTGATCCCACCGCTCCTGATATTCACCTGGGACATACGGTTGTTTTGCACAAGCTCCGCCAGTTTCAGGAGCTGGGCCACGAGGTCGTTCTGATTCTCGGCGATTTTACGGCCCGGATTGGCGATCCCTCCGGACGCACGGAAACACGGAAGCAGCTGACCGAGGCTGAGGTGATGGCCAATATGGCAACGTACAAGGCACAGATCGGGAAGATCATCGATCTCGACCGGGCGGAGGTTGTTTTCAACAGCACGTGGCTGGCACCCCTCTCTTTTGCCGAGGTGATTGAACTGGCGGCAAAGTATACCGTTGCCAGGATGCTGGAGCGGGACGATTTCGCGCGCCGTTACCGGGAAGGCCTTCCCATCGGAGTCCATGAATTTCTCTACCCTTTGATGCAGGCCTATGATTCTGTTGTGTTACGCGCGGATGTGGAAATCGGGGGAACCGATCAAAAGTTCAACCTGATGGTAGGACGGGATCTCCAGCGGGAATACGGGCAGGAGCCCCAGGTAGCCGTTTTAATGCCTATTTTAGAAGGGCTAGATGGTGTTCAGAAGATGAGCAAGAGCCTGGGCAATTATATTGGAATTACCGAACCCCCGGAAGAAATTTACGGGAAAACAATGTCTATCCCGGACGAACTGATCCTCCGTTATTTTGAACTTGTCACCCCGGTGGATCTGAACGAGATCCAGGAGATAAAAAACGGTTTGGCCGAAGGGTCTCTTCACCCCAGGGACGCCAAAATGAGACTGGCGCGCGAACTTGTTTCCTTATATTACGACGCTCAGGCCGCGCGGCATGCGGAGGAAGAGTTTATTGCCGTCTTTCAAAGAGGAGAGATGCCGGAAGAAATCCCGGAAGTGTTTTTGGACCCGGGAGAATTGGAGGAGGGTGAGAGGATCTGGCTCCCCAAGCTCCTGGTAAAGGCCCGCCTGGCAAACAGCACTTCGGCAGGGAAGCGGCTGATCGCCCAGGGTGCGGTAAAAATCGAAGGGGAAAAGATCCTGGATGCCGATGCGGTTGTCCCTGTAAATGACGGGATGGTGGTCCGCGTCGGGAAGCGAAAGTTTGTCCGCATCTTTCGAACCTCCGGATAAACTTTTAAAATGCTGGCACCTTCCTTTTCCCTGCTTCATATAATGGAGGTATGCCGGGGAGGGGGTGGCAGCATTGCGGCGCCGTACCTCAGGCCTCAAAATAGGTTTGCTCGTCTTTTTTGCAGCGCTCAGTTTGTTTTCTCTCACTTTTTTTATCTTCGAAAACAATCTCAAGCCCACAATTCGGGAGATTGCGGAGGCCAAGGCTCGCTGGGTGGCAACGGAAGCGGTGAACAACGCCATCAAACAAAAAATTGCGGAGTCGGTTGACTACCACGAATTAATTTTTGTTCATAAAGATAGCCAGGGACGGATCGTCCTGATGCAGCCTAACATCGTCCGGATTAACCGCCTGGCTTCCGACACAACACTGGCAATCCAAACCACTTTAAAAGAACTGGCTGATGACCAATTTTTCATTCCTGTAGGGCAGGTTCTGGGGAGCCAGTTACTGGCCAACTACGGCCCTCGCATCAGGGTTTCCATTTGTCCGGTCGGTACCGTACGGACCAATGTTTTTGATCGTTTCGAGGAGGCGGGAATCAACCAGACGCGCCACCGGCTCTACCTGGATATTCAGAGCCAGGTCAAGGTGGTGATTCCCCTGATTACCTCGAATGTAAAGGTCGCAACCCAGGTGCCGGTTACCGATACGATTATCGTCGGGCAGGTCCCGGAAACGTATGTCAAGTTTTATGCAGGGGCACCGGGTAAGCAGTTTTAAAATTTTTTATATAAATTTTTATAAAAAAGATTTGCTCCAGAAAGCGGATCATAATTCCAGGAAAAACAAGGATTCGCCTTTTTTGTCGGGTGATTCGAGGATTTTCTCAAACTTGCATGAAAAAAGGGGGGCGTGGTATATTAAAATTGCATCAAGAAAAGTTCCCGACAGAAAACTTCAAAAAATTAAAAAGTGCTCTTGACAGGGGAAATCAGCCGTGCTAAGATAGGCAACGGTGCTGCCTCTCAAGGAAGGAGAGAGGCGGCAAAGGTCCTTGAAAACTGAACAGCCGTATAGGGCACCTCGAAAAGATTCCACGGAGAGTTTGATCCTGGCTCAGGACGAACGCTGGCGGCGTGCCTAACACATGCAAGTCGAACGGTCCCGCACTCAAC